>NZ_JBFOCS010000067.1:0-131719 GCF_040907905.1 Aeromonas sp. s13
GGTACAACTGGTGGAGACCCGCATCAAGCCGGCACTGGCCGATGGTATCTGGGTGGTGGGGGATCGCCACGATCTCTCCTCCCAGGCCTATCAGGGGGGCGGCCGTGGTATCGATGCCCAGCTTATCGGAGCCATCAAGCAGGCGGTGCTCGGCAACTTCAAGCCGGATCTCACCCTCTATCTCGATATCGATCCTGCCCTTGGCTTGCAGCGCGCACGCCATCGCGGCGAGCTGGATCGCATCGAACTGGAGCAACTGAGCTTCTTCGAGCGTACCCGAACTCGTTATCTCGAACTGGCCGCCCAGGATGATTCCATTGTGGTGATCGATGCGGCGCAAACGCCGGAACAGGTCAAAGCGGCCATCGAGTGTGCATTGGATCACTATCTGTCGAACGAGCCGCTATGTATCCCTGGCTGATCCCTGACTGGCATGCCCTGAGCCAGACGGCCCAGTCCGGTCGTCTCGGCCACGCCTGGTTGTTGCTGGGCGATCCCGGTCTTGGCAAGGAGCAACTGGCTGAGCGGCTGGCGCGTTTGCACCTTTGCCAACAACCGGATCGTGGAGAACCGTGTGGTCAGTGCCACTCCTGCCAGCTGTTTGACAAGGGCAACCACCCGGATCTCGGCACCATAACGCGCGACAGCAAGACCATCGGGGTCGAGGCCATTCGCGAGATCTGCACCCGGCTGCAGGGCTCTGCCCAGCTCGGCCGTGGCAAGGTGGTGATCATTCCTGATGCGGAGCGGATGACCGAATCGGCAGCCAATGCCCTGTTGAAAACCTTGGAAGAGCCGGCCGGCGACAGCTTGCTGTTGCTGATTGCCTCCCAGGTTTCCCGGTTGCTTCCCACCATTCTCAGTCGCTGTCACAAACATGTCTGTCAGTTGCCTGCGGAAGGGGAAACAGTACGCTGGTTGGCCGAGCAGGGTCATCAGGCCACTCTGGCTCAGGTGCGGATCTGTCAGGGGGCACCGCTGCGGGTACTCGACTATATCGAGCTGCAACAGGACGGTACTCGCCGCGAACTGCTGGAACAGTTTGTCGCCCTGAGTCAAAGTCCGGTCAAGGCGACGGCACTGTGCAGCCAGCTTGGTCAGGAGACGCAGGTCAGGTTGCACTGGTTGCAGCTCTTCTTGTGTGATGCCCTGAAAACCCAGGCCGGATGTGGTCACCATCAGCTGGCCATGCCTGATCTGGCCATCTTGAGCCAGCGGTTGGCGGAGCAGCACTCCAGCGAAAAACTGCTGGAGGCAGAACAAGATCTGGTTGCCCTGAAAGCGGCCTGTCAGCCGGGTCAGCTCTCCAATCCCACCATCCATCTGATGAACTGGCTCAGTCGCTGGTTATAAGTACCGACAAGCAGAAAGGTTTTATATGTTACTCGTTGATTCCCACTGTCATCTCGATCGCCTCAGCTATGGCAGCAAGCAGACCAGCATGTCTGATGTACTTGCCAAGGCCGCGAAACTGGACGTGGGATATTTTCTCTGTGTCAGTGTGACTCAGGCACAGTTCCCGACCATGCTCGAGGCGATCGCTCCCTATCCCCAGGTGTTTGCCTCTTGCGGTGTACACCCGCTCAATCAGGAACCCGGTGTCGATGCCGAGTTGCTGCTCAAGCAAGCTGCCGATCCACGTGTGGTGGCCATCGGTGAGACCGGTCTCGATTACTTTTACTCGCCCGAGAACAAGGAAGTTCAGCAAGCCTCTTTCCGCGAACATATCCGGGTTGCTCGCGCGCTGAACAAGCCGCTGATCATCCACACTCGCGATGCCCAGCAAGATACCTTGCAGATCATGCGTGAAGAGGGCGCGGATCAGGTCGGCGGTGTGCTGCACTGCTTCACCGAATCCCTCGAGATGGCGCAAGCGGCGATGGCGATGGGGTTCTATATCTCAATCTCCGGGATCGCCACCTTCAAAAATGCGTCCGCCCTGCAAGAGGTGGTCAAGGCTCTGCCCCTCGACAGATTGCTGGTCGAGACCGACTCGCCCTATCTTGCCCCCGTACCGCATCGGGGGAGGGAGAACGAACCCGCCTTTGTGCGAGACGTTGCGCAGTTTATTGCTGACCTGCGTCATATTCCGCTCAATGAATTGGCAGAAGCCACCAGCCGGAATTTCTTTGAACTGTTCAAGCTGGCGAAAAAATAACCCCCAAGCCCCGTTATTCGGGGCTTTTTAATTTTCAAATACCAAGCTGATTACCCACCTGAATATCAATACCGAGCTGCGTTATCTCTCACCTTTTCTAGCCAATGTAACCTGTTCATCCATAGATACAGAGTTGAATGATACTCCGATGTTTCGTTTATCTAATGTGGCCAAAGAGTATAAAAACAGCATGTTTTAAGTATCGATAATATTCATTATCGGTACTTGATGTATGGGAAGGATCCTGTAAGATCCTCTCAAACTTCATATGAATCATAGAGTTCAGTGGCATATCCATCCTTGTCTAATCCAGCTCATCAGTCACTGCAGACTGTTTTTGATGCACAGCTAAATAGTCGGGCACGCCGCTTTTTGCGCAGTGCAAAAGCGGATTCCACACTCAATGCCTATCAGGCGGATACCCGTATTTTTGTCTTCTGGTGTCAATTGCACGGACTGGATCCACTGCAAACCACCCATCACGACATCATGAATTTTCTCGCTGATCAGGCCGACGGCGTATTGGCCGACTGGATATGGCTGGATAAAGAGGAGGGGAAGGGAGAGCTGCGTAATGGCGAGCCTCGAAAACCGGCAACCCTGGTGAGACGGCTTGCCGGGATCCGTTATGCCTTCAAGCAGAAAGGCATTCATCCCATGCCCACCGAACATCCCGAAATCAAGGAGATGATGCGCGGCATTGTCAGGTTGGGGGATAACCGTAAACACAAAACCGGCGCCCTGACGCTGCAACCATTGACCCAGGTGCTGGATGGCATCGACACCGGTGATCTGGCTGGTTTGCGTGATCACACCCTGCTGCTCTTGATGTTCAGTGGCGCCTTGCGCCGCTCGGAAGCAGCCCGAATTGAGGTGAGCGATCTCGATTTTGTGGGGCAGGGGATCCGCCTTCGCCTCAAACCGAGCAAACATCAGCTGCATGAAACCGAGATCGCCCTGATCCCGGGCAAGCATTACTGTCCCGTCTCGGCACTACAAAAGTGGCTACACAAAAGCGGGATCAGCGAGGGGCCACTATTTCGGCGCATGAATCGTTGGGGTCAACTGATGGCCGAACCGCTCGGCCCTCAGGGCATCAATCTGATGATCAAGCGCCGAACCGGCCAAACCATTGACGATCTCTACGTCAGTGGCCACAGCCTGCGTCGCGGGTTCATCACCTCGGCGGTGACTGCCGGAAAGCCGATGAACAAGATCATTGAAGTCACTCGCCACAAGGATATGCGAACCCTGCAGGAGTACTTCGATGACGCCCACAAATTCTCCGATCATGCCCTTGATGGCTTGCTTTGACACAACTGCGTCACTTCATTTTTTATGTTAAATGATATCTTGTTGATCTGATGATATATTTGCCGTGCAGCCTGCAGCCCAAAGGGGATGGGCCATCTTCCTATGGATAATGGCATGTGATGAGAGATAACAAATCCGGAAATGGAACATCGCAAGGACATATGAGCCAAGAAATGACAGTGCGTGAAGAGCAAGAGGCGGTGTCCCAAAACAATGCCGAGCGGCAGCGCCAACATGTAAAACGCAAGCAGGAGACCCATACCCGGCTGCAATGCTGGATCAGCAATCGCCACGCCGAACGATTGGCCGCACTGGGTCTTCATCTCGAAGACAGTCAGGCATCACTCATCGAGCAGGCGATCGATCTGCTCTACCAACATGAGCTGGGTAGAGAAACTCCGTTTGAAAACAGAGTCACCACACAGGTCGAAGAGACCGTTGAATAGACACAAGAGTGAAGTAACAGCGATACGTGAAGAGATAAAAAAAGCCAGGTACGAATTCCTTGTACCTGGCATAGGGGAATTGGCTCCTTGCAGAGCCGTGCGCTAACTGGTGTTCGGATTGCCTTAAGCTTAGACAAGGCTCAAGGCTTTTCAAGATCCGAAGAAAAGTTCAACCAGAGTGTGGGTATTTCAGACTCGTTCAAGTGCTTATGCACCGAACGGCCCACTACGCATTGAACAGATTGTTGTCACGCACCAGCTCGCGGGGGAGGGCATTCTTGACCCGACTACCCACCCATTTCCCCATCCCCAGGGTATGTCCCTGATAGCGGACGATCACCTCGCCAGTGCCCGCATCCTGTTCTGGCCAGACGTCCCGCCCCATCATGAATTCCCGCGCATTGGCGCTATCAAGCTCAACCACGCCCTTGCTCGCTTTATCGCCATAGGCCAGTGCCCACTCATGAGTGAGGCGATAACCTTTCTTGAAGGTCTCGGCCAACTTGATGCCGATGCGATCGAAGCGCAGCTTGCCCTGCACCTGATCAAACAGCTGGGGGAAGAGCCAGATCTCGTCATTGCGGCCAAACAGTTGACCCTGCGGTGCCACCCCGAAGTTGGCTTCGATCTCGCGCAACATGGGTTCCGCCTCTTTGGCAGGAAGCGGCGCAAAAGGGAATTTACCCAGCTTGCCAGGCTTGAACATGGTGTTGGGCACCGAGTGATGCTTGCGCAATCTGGCGACGAAAAAGCCTTCACTATCGAAGATCTGGGGCCAAACGTGCAGGTATCCTTCGTATGTACAGGCCTGCTCTGCATGGGGGAACAGGTCTGCCAGCGAGTCAAAACTCAAGGCATCGCCAAACTTGTCCAGCAGGGATTGGCAGACCGCCTGATTCTCCTGTTCACTCAAGGTACAGGTGGAGTAGACCAGTACGCCACCCGGTTTCAAGGCATGGAAAGCGCTCTCCAGCAACCCTTGTTGCACCGCCGCAATCTCGTCGATGCTCTCGATACTCCAGTTGCGCAGCGCATCTTCATCCTTGCGCACCGTACCTTCACCGGAGCAGGGGGCATCGAGCAGGATGGCATCGAAGGTCTCCGGCAACCACTGACCAAATACCTTGGCATCAAAATGGGTCATCCCCACATTGGTCACGCCGCAGCGCTGGATATTGGCGCTAAGCACTTTCAACCGGCTGCTGGAAAACTCGTTGGCAACCAGCATTCCCTGATTGTTCATCAGAGCCGCGATCTGGGTGGTCTTGGAGCCGGGGGCCGCCGCCGCATCCAGCAACATGCCATCCGCTTTGATCTTGTCGCTGGCAAAGAGTGCCGTCACCGGCAGCATGGAGCTCGCTTCCTGAATGTAGAAGAGCCCGCTCAAGTGCTCGGCGGTGTTGCCAAGGGGGACAGTTTCATCGCTGCGGGTCAGCCAGAAGCCGGTATCACACCAGGGCACAGGGTCGAGCTGCCAACCCAGTGGCTCCATCAGGGCGACGAAATCCGAGACGGCTATCTTCAAGGTGTTGACCCGAATGCTGCGGCGCAGCGGACGTCGACAACTGGCCACAAAGTCTTCCATCGAGAGATGGGCCGGCATGATGGCCGCAATGTGGCGTAAAAAGTAATCGGGAAGGAAGGTGTTGTCGTGCACTGTGCCGTCTCGTTGACCGAAAAAGAGGGGCGATATCCTACCACAAGGCTAAGAATATTCTGAATCTGAACCCTATCAACAAGCACCGGAATATAAAAAAGCCCGGCACAGTGCCGGGCTTTGATGAGATACAAAGGGAAGAGATCAGGGCTGGATACGCGGACTCCACTCCAGCCACTCTTTCTCGGCCTTGCCGTAGAGCGGATAGCTGTGTCCTGCCTTGACGGTTGGACCCATTTCTCTCTCCGGCGTATTGAAAGCAATACCGCCAGCCAGCAGGCTCTGCACCGTCTCCACTTCGATGGTGCCGCCGGTCAGCCCGATATCCGCCTTGACCCCGGAGACATTCCAGAAACGGGAGTTGGCCCGCACCAAATGGGCATACTCCTGATCCACGTTAACGTCGATCACCACCTCGCTACCATCCCGAGCCAGCGCCACCTTGGTGACACTGCCCACAACCATCTTGCGAAACAGCAGCGGGCTGCCGACGCTAAGGCCATTGACGGAGGGGCTCTTGAGGGTCAGGGCCAGACCCACCGGGCCGACCTGACTCAAGGGGAAGCGATTTTTGCCAGCGCCTTTACCGGGTTGTGCCTCTACAAACGCCCCCTTGATCAGGGTGTCGAGGTGAGCGACACCGCCCAGCCCCAGCTTGGCCTGCACCAGAGTAAAGCGGGCACCGGACTGCAGGAAACGCTCGGCATAGTGGCCATCTAGTTCGGCCTTAAAGATCACCTGACCCAGAGACGGCTCCAGCTCGATCTCTTCAATTTTGCCGATATCGACCCCACGATAGCGGATCGGGCTGCCAATCCCGAGCCCCGGATTGCTCTCTGCCACCAGTGACAGCTGGCGCACCTTGGCCTTGGCTTGCTCCCTGGAATCGAACAGTTGATGGCTGCTGCGGCCATTGGCCAACCGATCGAACTCGATGGCGCCGCGCAGCAGGGTACCGAGGTTGCCCACCTTGACCTGCACCCCATCGACCCGCACCTTGGTGTCGATGGCCGGTTTTTTCCAGAATTGGGGTTGCTGGGCGAGGAGGGGAGCATAGACTCCATCAATCTCGAGTTCGATCTCGACCCCCTCTTTGGCGGCGCGCAGCTGTTTGACCTTGCCCGCTTCCAGCCCCAGATAAAGCACTGGCGAGCCAATGCCAATGCCATCGGCCTGATCTGCTTTGAGCAACCAGCGCTGCGGCTTGGCATCACGGGTGCCGAGCAGTGCCAGCTCCTGACTCGGGTAGAGACGATTAATCCGCTCGCCACTGCTGGCTTGCACCAGCTTGATCCCGCCCCCCAGCCAAGCACTGGCCGGACTGGTTTCTACTTTGATGCCACTCAGATCGGCATCAATCTGCAACGGGGCGGCGCGATAGAAGCGAGCACGATTGAGCAGATGGCCATAATTTGGCGCCATCACCAGCTCGATGCTGGCATTGCCACGCGTATCCAGGATGAGCTGGCTGATGCGGCCTACCTGCAATCCCTTGTACCAGATAGGTGCATCCTGATTGAGCCCCGCCAGATCGTCGGCCTGCAGCGTCACTTTGGTGCCGCTCTGGGGGGCGCGATCGGTCAGGGTCATCTTCTGTGCCGGTTTGCCCACCACATAGTCGAGACGAATGGCAGGGCCTGAGAGCAGGCGATCTGCATGCTGCACGCCGGTCGCGGAGAGGGAGACGCTCTCCCACACCAGTTGACTCTTGTCGGTAATGCGATAAGCCTGCTCCGGGTTGATCAGCGCTGTGACCATCCGGCCTTTATCGGTAAGCCGAATGGGGTCGATACGACCGATCTCGATCCCCTCATAGAGGATGGGCATCCCCTCCTTGACCGGAAGATCGCCAGCCGCAATGTCGATACGCTCGCCGCGCGCTGCTTCCGCCAGCCCTTTATAAAGGACGAAAGTCTGTCCCTTCTCAGGTTCCGGTGAATCTTTGGGCGAGTCAAAGGCAATGCCGCCGCTCAGGATGGAGGTGAGGCTGCCTGCCTCCACGCTCACCCCGGCCAGACTGAAGGAGCCCTTGATGCCACTGATGTTCCAGAAGCGGGTATCGGCTTTGACCAGATGCTCGAAACGCGGCTCGATCACCAGATCCAGAATGACGTTCTGGTTGTCCTGACCCAAGCGGGTATTGATGACGCTGCCCACCTCGATGCCGCGAAAATAAAGCTTGGCGCCAATCCCCACCGACCCCAGAGAATCGGCGGTCAGGTGCAGCATGCGCCCCTGAGCCTGATAGCCGGGAGGAGGGCCCTCCAGGGCATCGAAGGTCTCCTCCAGCGGATTGCTTTCACGCCCCGGTTGCAGGTTGATGTAGTTGCCGGAGACCAGGGTATCGAGACCGGAGATCTCGGTCAGCGATGCCTTGGGGCTCACCAGCCAGAAGTCGGATCCCTTGCGGATCAGCGGTCTGGCACGGCTGTCAATCTTGGCCATCACCGCAATCTTGCGGCCATCTTCAGCCAGCTCCAGCTCCTGCACCACGCCGATGGCCACCCCCTGATAACGAACCTGGGTTTTACCCGGCAAGATGCCGTTGCCCTGGGCGAAGTTGATCTGGATAAGCTGGCCACGGCTCAATACCTGCTGATAGAGAAAGCCACCTGCCAGCAGCAGGGCTATCAGGGGTAACAGCCAGACCGGCGATAACCAGCGACGCTTTTCGATGACGGGTTCAGCCCCGATCATAGTGACTCCTTATTGGCTGGATTAAACAGCACATCAGACAAAAACAGAGAAATCATCAACGGGCCGCCTTGTCCCACAGTAAACGGGTATCGAGCATACGGGCCGACATCATGGTCAGCACTACCACACCGGCAAAGGCGGTGGCCCCCGGGCCAGCGCGGACACTCAGCAGCACCCCCCGATCGACCAGTGCCACCATCAGCGAAATCACGAACAAGTCCAGCATCGACCAGCGACCGATAAAATCGATCACCCGATACATCACCAGCTGGCGCTTGCGCCGCACCGGTTTGGCCCGCTGCAACTGCCAGCAGATCCAGCCCAGCCCCAATATCTTGCCAACTGGCACCAGTATGCTGGCGGTGAGAACTATGGTGGCAATCCCGCTCATTTTGCTGCGATAGAGCATCATGATACCGCTGAAGATGGTATCTGACTGCAGCAACCCCTTGTTGTAGAAATGGGTAATCGGCAGCAGGTTGGCAGGCAGCAACATGAAGGTGGCGAGCGCCAGCAAGCCCCATGACCAGGCAAGGGAGCGGGGAATGCGCACCTGCAATTTGCTGCTGCAACGGGGGCAGACTGCCCCGGCTTGATAACGCACCAGCAGACCGCAGGTATGGCAGCGGCAGAGCCCCATCTCACGGGCGCTGGTCATGTTCAGGCTCCTTTAACGGGATCCGCGCCCAGTAGGGGACGGGGTCAAACAGGATCAGCAGGGTCATGTTGAGCAGCATCAAAATACCGAGGCTGAGCAACCCGCCACCGAGGCGCACATCGGCGATGTCGATCAGTTTGAACAGGGCAACCAGCAGGCTGACGATATAGACCTCCAGCATGGCCCAGTGGCGAAACACCTCGACCAGCTTCAAAGTGACGGGAAGAATGTGCCAACGTTTGGCCAGACCCGAAGCCAGCACAAAGATCCCCGCCAATAACCCCACCGGCGCCAACACGGCGCACCAGAGCACCAGGCTGGCTACCCACCATTCACCTTCGCCAAACAGCACCAGGATACCGCGCAGCAGATCGGCGTCGGTGTTGACCCCCGCCAGCCGCAGATAGATCAACGGCTCAAAAAATGCGGAGGGCAGCAGCAGAAATCCGGTGATGGTCAGGGCCATCAACTGGGAGGGACGAAAGGCATAACGGCCATAGAGATGCTGGTGACAACGCGGGCAGTGGGCATGGCGACGCAGCGGCAGTGCTTTGCGCTGGATCAGCAAGTCGCACGCCGGACAGACAATTACGGAACCGGGCTCCATCATACAATTCAACCTGTTGAAGGAATTGGTGAAATTTACCCTAAAACCGGTTTCCTGTCTTGCCTGCGGCCGAAATGTTACGAAAGTATAATTGACGTTAACGTAAACGTGATATTAGATAGCCAGACTAGACAGGTGAAAGGAGTCATGATGTCCAGTTTGTCCCCCTCGGCAGGCCTGCGCTTTCGCACCGCCCTTGCCAATGAACATCCCCTGCAGATCGTCGGCACCATCAATGCTTATATGGCGTTGATGGCCGAGCGCAGCGGTTTTCAAGCCCTCTATCTCTCCGGCGCCGGGGTAGCCAATGCCTCCTACGGCTTGCCGGATCTCGGCATGACCTCCCTCAACGACGTGCTGATCGATGCCGAGCGGATCACCGCGGCGACCCGAGTGCCGCTGCTGGTCGATATCGATACCGGCTGGGGCGGGGCATTCAATATCGCCCGCACCATTCGCGCGTTTGAGCGGGCCGGGGTCGCCGCCGTCCATATGGAAGATCAGGTGGCCCAGAAGCGCTGTGGTCATCGCCCCAACAAGGCGGTGGTCACGCTGGAGGAGATGTGCGATCGCATCAAGGCGGCGGTGGATGCCCGCGAGAATAGCGAGTTCGTCATCATGGCTCGCACCGATGCACTGGCGGTGGAGGGGATGGAGTCGGCTCTTGAACGCACCGCCGCCTATGTGGCCGCTGGCGCCGACATGATCTTCGCCGAGGCGGTGACCGAACTGGCCCAGTATGACCAGTTCAAGCAGGCGGCCAAAGTGCCCATCCTCGCCAACATGACCGAATTTGGCAAAACCGAGCTGTTTGACAAGGAGCTGCTCGCCGCCCACGGCGTCGACATGGTGCTCTACCCCTTGAGTGCCAACCGGGCCGCCAATCAGGCCGCCCTCAACGTCTATCACCATATTCGCCAGGATGGCCATCAACGCGCCGTCGTGGAGACCATGCAGACCCGGGAGTCGCTCTACGACTATCTCGGCTATCACCACTACGAGCAGACACTGGATCGTCTGTTTACAGCCAAGGAATAGGAGGCAGCTTATGGGACAGCAAAAACCGTTGGGCGGAGCCGGTCTGCGCGGTCAAAGCGCAGGGGAGACCAGTATCTGCACCGTGGGCAAGAGTGGCACCGGTCTTACTTATCGCGGCTATGACATCAAGGAGCTGGCCGACAGCGCCCAGTTCGAAGAGGTCGCCTATCTGCTGCTCAAGGGGGAGTTGCCCGGTGAGCAGCAGCTTGACGCGTACAAGCGCGAACTGCGTCGCCTGCGCACTTTGCCGACGGCGCTGCTGGAGGTACTGGAGCGCATTCCCGCCGATGCTCATCCCATGGATGTGCTGCGCACCGGCTGCTCCATGCTCGGCGATCTGGAGCCGGAAGATGGCTTCGAGCATGAGCATGAGCATGAAGTGGCGGATCGGCTGCTGGCCGCCTTCCCGGGCATTCTGATCTACTGGTACAAGTTCAGTCACGAGGGCGTTCGCATCGCCCTCGATACCGACGAGGAGTGTATCGGTGGCCATTTCCTCGCGCTGCTGCACCAGAAAGCGCCGAGCGAGCTGGAGCGGCGGGTGATGCATGTCTCCCTCATCCTCTACGCCGAGCATGAGTTCAACGCCTCCACCTTTGCAGCGCGGGTCTGCGCCTCGACCCTTTCCGATATGTTCTCCTGTATCACCGCCGCCATCGGCACCCTGCGCGGCCCGCTCCATGGCGGCGCCAACGAGGCGGCCATGGCGATGATCGAACATTGGCAAGACGAGACGCAGGCAAGGCGCGAACTGCTGGCCAAGCTGGCGGCCAAGGAGAAGATCATGGGCTTTGGCCACGCCATCTACCGCACCTCGGATCCGCGCAACGTCATCATCAAGGAGTGGTCGGCCAAACTTGCCGAAGCGGTGGGTGATGATCGCCTCTACCGCGTCTCCTGCGAAGCTGAGAAGGTGATGTGGGAAGAGAAAGAGCTCTTTCCCAACGCCGACTTTTTCCACGCCAGCGCCTATCACTACATGGGGATCCCGACCAAGCTGTTCACGCCTATCTTCGTCTGCTCGCGGGTCACCGGCTGGTGCGCCCACGTGATGGAGCAGCGCGAGCACAACCGGATCATACGCCCGAGCGCCGATTATGTCGGCCCGGCCCCCCGTCACTTTGTCTCTCTACAACAACGATAAGGAAGTCACGATGTCCGCCAACGTCGACGTCAACCACAGACCCGAGCCCGATCAGGTGCTGGTCGATATTGCCAATTATGTCTGCAACCACCCCATTACCAGCGAGGCGGCCCTCGACACCGCCCGCTACTGCCTGATGGATACGCTGGGCTGTGGCCTGCTGGCCCTGCGCTTCCCCGAGTGCACCAAACACCTTGGCCCCATCGTACCCGGCACCCTCGTACCCCACGGCGCCCGGGTGCCCGGCACCCAGCACTGCCTCGATCCGGTCAAGGCAGCCTGGGACATCGGTGCCATCATCCGCTGGCTCGATTACAACGACACCTGGCTGGCCGCCGAGTGGGGTCACCCCTCCGACAATCTGGGGGGCATTCTGGCCACCGCCGACTGGCTCTCCCGTACTCGCGTGGCCGAGGGCAAGGCGCCGCTCACCATGGCCGATGTGCTGGTGGCCATGGTCAAAGCCCACGAAATTCAGGGTGTGCTGGCGCTGGAAAACTCCTTCAACCGGGTCGGTCTCGATCACGTGGTGCTGGTCAAGGTCGCCAGCACCGCCGTGGTGACTCACATGCTGGGGGGTACCCGTGATCAGGTGATCGATGCGATCTCCCAGGCCTGGGTCGATGGCCAGAGCCTGCGTACCTACCGGCATGCCCCCAATGCGGGGTCGCGCAAGAGCTGGGCGGCGGGGGATGCCACCTCTCGCGCGGTGCGCCTCGCCCTTATCACCATGAGCGGCGAGATGGGCTATCCAGGCGTACTGAGCGCGCCCAAGTGGGGTTTCTACGACGTGCTGTTCAAGGGCAATCAGTTCGCCCTGCATCAAGGGTACGGCAGCTATGTGATGGAAAACGTGCTGTTCAAGATCTCCTATCCCGCCGAGTTCCATGCCCAGACCGCGGTGGAGTGCGCCATGAAGCTGCACGGTCAGGTGAAGGGGCGTCTGGAGGAGATCGACCGTATCGAGCTCACCACCCATGAGTCGGCCATTCGTATCATCAGCAAGGTCGGTGCCCTCAACAACCCGGCCGATCGGGATCACTGCCTGCAGTACATGGTGGCGGTGCCTCTCATCTTCGGTCGCCTGATCGCCGAGGATTATGAGGACGATGTTGCCGCCGATCCCCGCATCGACGCGCTGCGTAGCAAGATGGTGGTGCAGGAGGACAAGCGTTACAGCCGCGAGTATCTGGAGGCAGACAAGCGTTCCATCGCAAACGCCATCCAGATCTTCTTCAAGGACGGCACTCACACCGCCAAGGTGGAAGTGGAGTATCCGGTCGGCCATCGTCGCCGTCGGGAGGAGGGGATCCCGCTGCTGGTGGATAAATTCCAGCACAATCTGGCCACCCGCTTCCCGGCCAAACGGGTCAGCGACATTCTGGCCCTCTGTCAGGATGGGCCGCGCCTTGCCGCCACCCCGGTACACGCCTTTATGGATCTGCTGGTGATCTGACCGATATCTACCGGCAAACAGCGATAAACGAAAAGCGGGCCCAGCGGCCCGCTTTGTCGTCTGGCAACTTCTTGCACAATCAAACGTTCAGACGTTGCTACTTCTGCCTGTTACCAACGATCGGGCCTCGCGTTGTTGTAATGTCACCACCACGGCAACGATCCGCTTCCCGCACACTGTTTCACTGACGTAACAATGACCAATTTTAACTCGATTTATTTGCAACAATCTTCGTCTATCGAGCTTAAGCCAGCACGCTGCTATCACCGCTAAAGAGCGCCGTCATGATCGCCGTCTCGCGACTGGCGATGGTTTCAAGAAACTCGTTGGCACGCCCCATGTGATGACACACCTGATAGCCCCGCTCGACAAAGGAGAAGAGCTCGCCAAGCCCCGCTAGATGGGCGGGCCCTGACACCAGCTTGAGGGTTGCCCCCAGCAGCGGTTTTCTCGCTAGCCTATCCAGCGTCATGCCAAGCTCGCTCACCAGCGCAATCTGATGTTCCCGGCGCGCCTGTTCACCTACGGCACGATAGGCGATGGTGTAATGGTCCGGCGTGATGGGATCAATGCCATCAATGCGCCGCAGCGCCACCACCATCAGGTAATCCAGCTCTTCGGAGAGGGCATCAAGCTCGATCGCCTGCGCCAGCACCTTGAGACCGGACTCCGGCAACAGCCGCTCGGCGGTCGGCATCACCCGCATCACATCTGCATCGCGGCGGGCGCAATCCCCGGGGCCATAGAGATCGGTCAGGAAAAACTCGGCGGCGGGGCCGTAGCGGTCACTCTCCAGCAGATCACGATGGGTTCGCCCCAACCGGTCGGCCTGCCACTGGCGTAGCCGATCCCGATCCTGCTGATCTTCCGGGTGGGCACGCATCTGCTCGCGCAAGGCTGCAACCCGCTTGAGCTGGCGGTAGAGCCGACCCAGGGTGCTATCGTCGTCGTGGGCATGTTCTTGATGCGTCATCTACAGCTCTCTGGCCTTGGGCCCATTGATGGGAATTCGGTGATACGAAGATACAAGTGAATGAAAAACAAGCAGCTTTTGCTGACCGTTCCGTGACAAGTGTAGCGCGCACGGGGGAGGGAATAAATGCCATGCCCCGTTGATGGCCTGCATCCCTCTCGACTCTGTTAAGTGAGTCCCATTTATGTGAACCATCCTTTCATTTGTTGTGAACATGTGTTTAATATCAATAACTAACTTATGACCCAGAGTAACGACCATGTTCTTCAACTCGCTCGCTGGCAGCAGCGCACTCTCTACCATCCAGATCAGCCGTCAGCATCCGCTGGGACTGGCCGCCGCCCGGATCGCGGCCGAAGCCATCGCTGCGGACATGAGCGAGAGCTATCAACTCGATTGCGAATGGGCGGATGAAGAGGAGACCGAGCTACACTTTCGCGGCTCAGGGGTACATGGCACTCTCACCCTGGACGAAGATACCCTGGAACTGGAAGTGCATCTTGGTTTGATGCTGTTGCCAGTACGCAGCGTACTGGAGCAAGAGATCCTCGATTATGTCGACAATCGCTTACCTTGTCCCAAACGTGTTTGAAACTCTTCGTTGCACTGGCTTTAAATAAACCAGCTGTAAACGATGGTTGTTTGAAATAAATTGGCAAGCCATAAGGTTTGTCAGATTTATTATCCGGCGAGGCCTTGATTCTATTTGTCAGTAATCTTTCATCTTTATTTCATATTTCGAGTCGGCACTCATTAATGTCATTCTGATTGCATCAAGTCTTCATCCGGATATGAGGACAGTAGCAATTTGCCGTCTCGGTAAATTCATTTTGTAGGGAAACAACCATGCCACTGAGTGAATTTATCTCCTGCGTCGATACCGCCTGGTTACGCATGGACAGACCCAACAACCTGATGCAGATCATCGGTGTCCTGATGTTTGAAGGAGAGCTTGATGAAGCGCGTCTGCGGGCCGGATTACGCCATACCATTTCGGTGCAACCCCGCTTCCACCAGCGGGCCGTGCTGGAGGGGGGCTCCTACTACTGGCGTCATGATCCCGATTTCGATCTCGATCAGCACCTCAAGCGAGTGATCCTGCCGGGTGAAGCGGGCAAGCTGGAGCTGGAGAAGCTGGTGGCCGATCTCGCCTCGACGCCGCTCAACCACCAGCGCCCCCTGTGGGATATGCACCTCACCGACACGTCGCTGGGTGGGCAAGCGCTGGTGGTGCGCATTCACCACGCCATGGGCGACGGCTTCTCGCTGGTGCGGGCCATGCTGACCATGATGGATAACACCCCGGAAGGGGCGCCGCGACCACCGTCACCGGAGCCACTGGATGACAGCGATGACGAGGATGAGGAGGATTGCCACCAGGGCAGCCGTCTGGTGCGGGCCGGTCTCAAGCTGACCGGTAGCCTCTGGTCCAAATATGTCGAAGTGGTCACCCATCCCACCAAGGCGGTGGATTACCTCAAGACCGGGCGGGATGTGGCGAGCGAGCTGTGCAATATCGCCACCCTCGGTGATGATTCACCCTGCCGCCTGCGGGGCAAGACCACTAGCACCAAGCGGGTGGCCTGGTCGGAGCAAATTGATCTGCCGGATATCAAGGCAGTGGGCAAGGTACTGGGCTGCTCGGTCAACGATCTGCTGATCGCCGCCACCGCAGGGGCGTTTCGCCACTACCTGCAGGAGAAGGGGGATGATGCCAACAAGGTCAAGGTCCGCGCCCTGGTGCCAGTCAATATGCGTGCACCGGACGATGAGGGGGCACTTGGCAACCGCTTCGGGCTGGTGGCCTTGGACTTGCCACTGGATGTTGAACACCCGTTGCAGCGGCTCTATACCGTGCGTGACCGGATGCAGGCGCTACGCACCTCGCTGCAACCCGTGGTGGTGCTCAACTTGTTACATGCCCTTGGCATGGCCCCCAATGCGGTGCAACAGCAGGCCGTCGAGCTGCTCACGGCCAAGGCCAGCGCGGTGATCACCAATGTGCCCGGCCCGCAGCAGACCCTCTATCTGGCTGGAGCAAAATTGCGTCAGCCGCTGTTCTGGGTGCCGCAATCGGGGGATATCGGCGTCGGCGTCTCCATCCTCTCTTACGATCACAAGGTGCAACTGGGCCTAATCACCGACAAGAAGCTGGTACCGGACCCGGATCGGGTGGTCGAGCGGTTTGCGGTGGAGTTCGAGCAACTGCTGTTGCTGGTGCTGATGGAGCCGGAGCTACTGTTTGACCCCAACGGACTGGATGCGCTGCTCGGTTGAGTGTGCACTTGAGCGACCGGTGACGGCGTAGCCAACCGGTCAGCTCCCATCATGAAAGAGGCCAACCCGCGGGTTGGCCTTTTGTTTTTCTTAGCGGTAGGAATGGCGGTTAATCCTCCAGATCCTCGCGCGCCGCCTCCACATCGAGGCGCTCCATGGCATCCATCGGTTCGCACTCGGCCGCTTCGGCATAGAGGGCTTCGGCGGCTTTCAGGCGGCTCTTGCCGTGCAGCATCACCTGAGCGTTGGCGTACTCCATGCGGGCGATAGCCGAGTCGGGGATCAGCGCCAGCGCTTCCTTGAAGTGACGCTCGGACTCCTCCTTCTTGGCGCCATAGGTGAGGCCGCCGATCATGGCCCCCAGCTTGTCGACGATCTCCGCATGCCAGGCGCCAAAGGCAATATGGGCCTCGGCGTGATCTGGCGCCAGCTCCAGCGCCTTCTCAAGGCTTGCCTTGATCTTGTCGCCAATTCCTTGCGAGAGGGCCTTGGAGATGGAGATCACCTGGCTGTAGCGCCCGAGGGCCAGCGCGTGGAAATACCAGGCGTTGGCGTTCTTGGGTTGGCGCTTTTGCAGCTTCTCGGCATGGCTGGCCGCCCGCTCGAAGGCGGCGCGCTTGGCATACTTGTCTTCCAGCAGATAGCTGGCGTGGATCACCAGTGCCTTGTTTGCCACATTGAGGCCCGCCTCACCGGCCGCTTCGCCAAGGGCGACGGCCCGGGCAAAATCCCCGGCATGATAGGCCCGCCAGGCATCCTGTACCTGTTCATCCTCGGGCCAGGGTTCGGCATCCCCCTGATGGAGACGATCCCAGTTGTCCGCCAGCTTCTGGCCAGCATAGTCATAGGCCGCATCCGCGTAGGGGAAGGGGACAAATTCGAGTTGTGAAGTGGTCATGCTTGTTCTCCCTGTAGCATGTGAATCAAACCTTGTCGGTGTAGTGGTGGGCGAGGGCGCCCAGATGAGCGCGGGCATCGGCCCGCAAATAGGGGGCGACCAGTTGCATTACCTGAAAGACGCCGAGGGCGATATCGGCGTCCGCCTTGGGGTGCAGTGCCCGCTGGTAAGAGATCCAGAATGTGCCCACCAGCGCCACATTGGCCGCCAGCGTGCGCATCTGTTGCGCCGTGCCCTCCATCAGCCCGACCGTTTGCAGATGGTTACAAATGGCGATGGCGGTCTGCTCCTTGCGGCGCAGCAGGGCGGAAAAGCGCTGTTCCACCTGATGATAACCACTCATCAGGGTCGCGATATCGTAGTAGAGGAAACGGTACTGCCAGATGGCTTCAAACATCAGGTGGAGAAAGAGCCAGATATCTTCTGGCTCATCGGACGGGGTGCTGACCGCCTCCAGCAGGCGATCCATCTGCTGTTCAAATTCGCAGAACAGGGCGTTGACGATCTCCTCCTTGTTGTGGAAGTGGTAGTAGAGATTGCCCTGGCTGATCTCCATCTCGGCCGCAATGGCCGAGGTGGTGACGCTGGGTTCCCCTTGTCGATTGAAGCAGGCGAGGGCAGTGGTCAGGATCCGCTCCCGGGTACGACGTTTGGGTTTGCGATCCATGCTACTCCTTTGGTAATGAACGGCGCACGCCGTGGCGATAGCGTTTGGCAAGCCAGTGCTGCAACTGCTCCAGCGACTTGTCGAGGGCGGCGACCGAGCCAATGCCGGGGGCCAGCAGGGTGCGATCTTCATCGGCCAGCGCGGCCAGATTGAGCTCGAGGCCATGCTTGGCCAGCACCGGCGCCAGCTCGTTACGACGCTGCCAGAGATCGCGGCGGGTATGCTGGTAAGCGTGCTCGCAGAGACGGCGGCGATCCCGGTAACTGAACACATTGGTGAAGAACATCTCGCCATCGGCAGAAGAGGGCTCAAACAGCAAGGCGTCGGCGTCGGGATATTGGTGTTTGTAGCGATCCATCCCCACATGCATGCGGGAGTGGATGATGGCGCGAAAGGTCTGGGCCAGCACCACCGGCAGACCGCTGTCCACCAGATTGGTCGGCGCGCCGGCGGCCATGTCCGCATCATAGGGCACCAGCGGATTGATGCAGAACACCAGATCCGCCCCCTCTTCCAGCGCTACCGAAGCGTGCAGAGTCTTGATCAGCGCCCCGTCCACATAGTAACGACCGTTGATCAATGAAGGGGGAAAGAGGCCGGGCAGGGCGGCCGACGCCTGTACCGCCGCCGAGATGGGCACATCATCGAGCCCCGGGCTGCCGAAGGCGACCGGATGACCGGTATCGAGTTCGGTAGCGACCACAAACAGTCGGCTGCGCAGCTGGCGAAAATCGTTGCTGCGGCCGGGACGAGAGAAAAACTGGGTCAGGGTGCGATCCACCCCGCGGTTGTCGAACAGTCCGGTCGGAATGGCCTTGGAGAGTCCCTGCAGCGATTCAAACAGGCTGCGCTTCCAGGGCGCCGCCAGATAGTAGGTCAGACTCTGCCACGCCAGTGGCGGGATCGAGGTCAGGCGGTCGGCATATTCACGAAAGGCGGGTCGCAACAAGGTAGCCGGGTCAAACATCTCCCCCGAATCATCGCTGAGCAGGATCCGCACCAGCTTAGCCGGCGAGATGCCGTTGGCCAGCGCCGAGGCCACCACGGCCCCCGAGCTGACGCCAACATAGATATCGGCATGGTCAAGGCGCAAGCCGTTGATGCTGTCAGAGAGGGCTGCGCAGGCACCGATCTCGTAGATGCCGCCGAGCGGCCCGCCGCCAGCAAGGGCAATTGCGATGGTACTCATAGCGTTGCCTCCCTATCCATGACATTCACCATGACAAGACCGGCCCAGCGCAGGGCATGGGCCGGTATCAATCACCTTCCGTCACCGCGAGGGATCAGGGCAGGACGCTCTCTGCTTTGGCCTTCACCTCTTTCACCGCGTCTTCGGCGGCGGAGAGGAGATCGGCGGCCTGCTCAACCACGGCCTCTTTAGCCTTGGCTACCGGTGCCTTCTTTACCGGAGGCTTGCGGGCAGCGGGCTTTTTGGCGGCAGCCGGTTTGGCTTCTGCGGCCGGGGCTTCTTCTTCCTGTGCATCCAGCAGTTGCTGGACCACGTCGGTCAGCTCGGCCATGCGCTTGGAGAGCTTGTCGATATCCTTGCGGGTCGGGATGCCGAGGCTGGCCACAGCGCGGGCCACGCGATCTTCAAACACCTGCTCCAGACGGCCCCAGGTATTGGCGGTCTTGTCGGTCACAGCGGCAATCTTCTCATCTGCGCTCTGACGGGTTTTGGCCTGCAATGCTTCCCCTTCCTGCACCAGGGCTTCAAAGATCTTGCCACCCTCTTCCTGTGCTTTGGCATAAGCACCCAGACCCGCCAACCAGATCTGCTGGGTGGACTCCTTTATGGTGGAGGTGAGTTGGTTGTCGGTCACTGACCCTGCCAGCGCTTTCAATTTCTTAGCCATGATCTTCTCCTTGAATAACGACAGATAAATGTAATGGCGACAACGAAACTGCAATCGGGTTGTGGCATTACTGATTTTTCAACTTCAGTCTAGGGACAAAAAATAGAGGGTTCTACCTAATAACGGAACAGGCACACCACCGAAATTAGGGTTTGCTCACGAACCGACAATCAAATTGCGGATTCCCATATGAATCGTGATATATCTAACAACCTAGTAACACCCTAATCAGTAGCAGGATTCTCTTTATGAACTATTTCATTACTGGCGGTAGTGGTTTTATCGGGCGTCGATTGATCAAAAAGTTATTCCAACAGCATCCCGACTGTATCGTCTATTTTCTGATGCGCGCCTCTCATCAGGATAAATTGCCGGAGTTATTTGCATTCTGGAATGTGGATCAATCGCGTGCAGTCCCGGTTTTTGGCGACATGACGCAACCGCTGCTGGGGGTATCGGTCGAGATGCAGGAGCAGTTGATCGGCAAGATAGACCACTTCTTCCATCTGGCTGCTATCTATGATCTGAACGCCAAGGCCGGGATCCAGCAGCAGGTCAACACCGAAGGGACCCGTCAGGCTGTTCAACTTGCCGAGCGGCTGGGGGCGGGCCAGTTCCACCACTGCAGCTCCATCGCTGCAGCGGGCCTGTTTGACGGTCTGTTTCGCGAGGACATGTTCGATGAGGCCGAACACCTCGACATGCCTTACTTCCAGACCAAGCACGAAGCGGAAGGGATTGTGCGAAACGAGTGCACTATTCCGTGGCGGGTCTACCGACCGGGGATCGTTGTCGGTGACTCCAATACCGGCGAGATGGACAAGATCGACGGCCCTTACTACTTCTTCAAGACCATCCAGAAGCTGCGCCGTCTGCTGCCGCCCTGGATGCCGGCCATCGGTGTTGAGGGCGGGCGCATCAACATAGTGCCGGTCAACTTTGTGGTCGATGCCATGGTGCATATCGCCCATCAGGAGGGAGAGGAGAACAAAACCTTCCATCTGACCGACCCCAACCCGATGCGGGTCGGCGACATGCTGAGCACCTTCTCCCGCGCCGCCCATGCGCCGGAGCCCGCGATCCGCATCAACGCCTCTCTCTTTAATTTCATTCCCCGCCACCTGACCGCCATGCTGATGACCATGGCGCCAGTACGCCGCATCCGCGATGCCGCCATCGCCGATCTTGGTCTGCCCAAGGATGTGTTCCGCCTTATAAGCTATCCCACCCGTTTCGACAGTCGCGAAACCCAGCGGGTACTGAAAGGGACAGGCATCGAAGTGCCACCGCTGCACAGCTACGCCTGGCGGCTGTGGGATTACTGGGAGCGTCATCTCGACCCGGAGCTTTTTATCGATCGCTCCCTGCGTGGTCGGGTAGAGGGCAAGGTGGTGCTGGTGACCGGGGCCACCTCCGGCATTGGCCGTGCAACCGCGCGCAAGCTGGCGGGGGCGGGGGCCAACGTCGTTACCATCGCTCGCGACGAGCAGAAAATTGCCGAGACTAAAGCCGAGTTTGCCGAGCTGGGGCTGACCATCGAGATCTATCAGGGGGATCTCTCCAATCTGGCGCAGGCCGAGGAGATCACCGCTCGCATCGTGGCCGATCACGGTGGCGTCGATATTCTGGTCAACAATGCCGGCCGCTCCATCCGCCGCTCCATCGAGGACTCCTTCGATCGCTTCCACGATCTGGAGCGCACCATGCAGCTCAACTACTTTGGCGCACTCAAGGTGATCATGGGGGTACTGCCCACCATGATTGAGAAGAAAAAAGGGCACATCATCAACATCTCCTCCATCGGGGTGTTGACCAATGCGCCGCGCTTCTCCGCCTATGTTGCCTCCAAGTCGGCCCTCGATGCCTGGGTGCGTACCGCCGCCTCCGAGTTTGCCGACAAAGGGGTCAGCTTCTCCATCATCAATATGCCGCTGGTGAAAACGCCGATGGTCGCACCGACCAAGGTCTATGAGCAGGTACCGATGATGACGCCGGAAGAGGCTGCCGATCTGGTATGCGATACCATCATCAACAAGCACGTTCGTCTGGCCACTCGCCTCGGGGTGTTTGGTCAGGTGGTGCATGCCCTGGCGCCGCGCGTCGCCCAGGTGATCATGAACACCAGCTTCCGCACCTTTGCCGATCCCAAGGATGGCGACAAGTCCAAGGCGACCGCCGATCAGGTTGCCGTCTCGACCCTGATCAAGGGGATACACTTCTAACCGGATGATGGGATAAAGAGATCAACAGGGGCCTGAGCAATCAGGCCCCTGTTTTATTTGAAATAACAGTTGAAGGACGAATAAGGAGGGTCAGACTCGGGACAGCAGATCAAGCAGCAGATCTGTCGTACGACGGGAGTAGAGCAGAGAGAGATGGCCAATGGCGGGCAACTCGATATCTTCCATTCCCGCCAATCGTTGCCGCTCCTGCGGCATCACCACATTGTCGTGACTGGTGCGCACCGAGATGCCGGGCACGCAAAGCGGCACAGAGGCAAAACGCTGCAACCAGCCGGAACCGGGCTCCATCTCGCGGGCATTGGCCCCAAGCCCTAGGGCGGCAAGCTGACTGCCCTGATGAGGCGTAGCCAGGGTGATCAGGCGCACGACCTTGTCACCACCATGGATAGCCAGATAGTCGCGGCAGACCAGTCCGCCCATGCTGTGACCGACCAGCACCAGCTTGTCAGCCCCGGTTTGCGCCAGCACATCGTCAATTCGCTTGGCCAGTAACGGCACCATCTCATCGATATGACCAAATGGTGGCATCAGGGTAATGGTGGCGACCACATGGCCTGCGGCTTCCAATCGGGCGCGCTGGGTGCGCCAGATACCGCGACTGCAACCGTAACCATGTACCAGCAATACGGGACGCTGGCATGGCCGCAGCCGATCGGGAGCCATCAACAAAGGCTCGAATGGCAACAGCAAGGTGAAGGTGTAGAGGTAGGCCAGCATCTCCTGCGCCATCATCTTCACCCTGCGCCAGGGGCCGATAGCCGGGGAGGGGTAGAAACGGGTAAACAGCCAGCTGCCGAGCACCACCAGACAGCGCAACCCAAGCAGGGTAAACACCACAAACAGCAGGGTCAGCAGCCAGGGGAGTCCCACGACCAAGTGGGCGATACTCCCGAGGAGCAGCACCTCTACCATCAGCAGGATAAACAGGTGTCGTACGATCGTCATAAGGCCATGATCCGACCAGTCAGGCGTGGAAGTCAAATGGCACTTTGAGACAGCTTGATCCAGCGCGGCTTTTGTCGCTAAACCCCGGCGAACTCTTTTCCGGTGAGGTTATTTGCAATACTGTATATCCATACATATACTCTATCCATCATCACCAAGAGGAGGCCATCATGGCTGTCGAGATCAAATATGTGGTTGTTCGTGGGGGAGTGGAAAAAATGACCTTTGCCAGCAAAAAAGAGGCCGATGCCTATGACAAGCTGCTGGATACGGCCGATGAGTTGATGACCCTGTTGGCTGGCGCCCCGATCGAGTTGGCGCCAGAGCAGCAAGAGAGTCTGGCATTCTACCTGGCAGAGCAGCGTGATGTGCTGCAAACCCTGCTGCGTGGCGGCAAGGTTCAGGCAGGCACGAAAGAGGAAGAGGCCCCAGCAGCCAAGCGCAAGGAGAAGCCACTAAAGCAGGTGGCCTGATTGCACAGACCTTATTTCTCGGGATAAATGGCTCAATGCATTCACTTTATTTGCATTTAAAACCATTTTTGCGGCTATTTACCCCGAGAATTTTTTAACAATGGTGCATATCCAATGCATAACTGAATAGCGTGCACCACTGAGCGACATTAACCAGATCTATGAGGAAATAATGAGCAAACAGTGGAGAGAACGTTATCCAGATCGCTCCCGGTGACCTTAATCAGCAACAGCAAAAGGCAGTACCAATCCCAATAGAAGCAGCATTCATGTATCACGAGACCTTTTCTATCAACTCGGCTCACAGGCTCATTTCGATTCATCTCAGCATCAACAAGCAACACCATGACTCAACAACCATTATCCTTGCCGCCAGCCATGCCGCTGTTTGACAGCCTTATCTATCTGGAAGCTGGCAATCCGCAGGTCAATCAGTACCTTGCCAACCTCAGCCTCAACGATGTACCCGATGCCGGGCTGGTTTACGAACTGGCGGTCGATTGGCTGCTGGAGCAGCGCAACAGCGAAAACAACTACAAAACCTATCGCAGCGAACTGACCACTTTTTTGCACTGGTGCTTTCGCGAGGCGGCCATCAGCCCGACAGATCTCACTCGCCGCATCATGATCCGCTATCTCGACTACTGTCAGTCCCCCCCTGACGAGTTGATCGCCTATCGCAACGTGGCGCAGTTTATCCTCGACAAGGAGTGGGGAGAGCGGTTGCCTAATCCGCAATGGCGACCGTTTCTCGGCAAACGGGAGCTGGGCCGCACCTTGCCCTATCGCCTGAGCGAGCAGGCGATGAAGACCAAGCTCGCCATCCTGTCGGCCTTCTTCCAGTTCCTGATCCAGGAGGAGTACATGGACAGGAATCCCGCTCTGCTACTGCAGCGGGTCAAACGGCCGCAACAGCTGGAGGCCGATGATCAGGTGCAGGCCTTCAGCGAGTTGCAGTGGTCATACGTGATGCAGGCCGCCGATACCCTTGCCAACGACCATCCGGAGCAGCACGAGCGCAGCCGTTTTCTCACCATTCTGATGTACGCCTGCTATCTGCGGATCTCTGAGGTTGCTGCCCGGCCGGGCTTTACCCCTGTGATGGGGCAGTTCAGGCGGGATCGCAAAACTGGCGTCTGGGGATACTTTATTCCGCAAAGCAAAGGGGGCAAACGGCGTACCGTAGCTGTATCCCAAGCGCTGTTGGCGGCACTCGAACGCTACCGCCGTTTCCTCGGTCTCTCTCCCTTGCCAACACCGGATGAACAGACGCCACTGTTCGTTCGCCATAAAGCGGCAGCCCACGGCCGCGAGCAGGGTGAGCTAAACGCCAACCTGGGAATTCGCCAGCTACGGGATTTGATCATGGTGATCATCGGTAAAGGTGCAGAATTGGCAGAGCAGGATGGATTTGCCCAGGATGCAGCCGAAATGCGGCAACTCTCTCCCCATGCGATCCGCCATACCGGGATCACCCATGACATCAATCTGCACGGGCGGCCGCTCTCCCACGTACAAGCCGATGCAGGACATGACAGCATCGACACCACTTCGAAATACCTGCACACCAGCAACAGTGAACGACATGAGAGCGCCCAGCAAAAGCCGCTGGACCGATTGAACCAACATGTGAGAGATAACATTCACAGGAGCTAACGAACAACGTGACATGATGACCCTGATTTGTATTGACTGCTCTTAGAACACAGAATGGCTTGTTTGGGATGTCATAGAAGTTGGTGCGGCGATGTTGTACTTCTCTGGATGGCAATCGGTTCAGGGAATATTTTTGGCTCACATGGATGATTCAGAACAGGCTCCTTGCCATCTGCGGCATACATATTTATCGCGTAACAGAGAAGCAAAAAACGGAATTGCTTGCTGAAACACCGAGAACACCCGATGCCGAAAGCTAAGTAACATGCCGGAAGCAATCATATTCGGTTGAACAGCGCCTTGTTATCACACTTGCATATCCAGTCATCATTGGTGATATTGATATCAATATTAACGAGCTACCAAGGAGCGGGTATGCAAGTGGCAGTGGTGGAAAAGACCTTCAGGATCGTTGGCAAAGGGTCGCTCATGGCCCAGTTCACCTTTATCTCTTCAGGCACACTGCATATCTGGTTTCCGGATGTGGGCCTGCAGATGGAGGCCCACTGCAAAGAGTTGCGTATCGAAGATTGCACCATTATCTATACCAATGGCCTCCATCACGGCCAGCCCAGAGCACTCTGGTCCTTAACCCTCCATCCCGATGATATGAACGAGCTCAAACGCATATTGCAGCAATTCAACAGCAACCTCTACTTGACCTGCCAGCCACCCACATTGGCCATCGCCAAACGTGCCTTGAATATGAATTGACCCAACTTCCAAAATGAAATGGCGAATACTCTTCAAGCCGAATAAGCCGTGACGATTTAAGGGGAGGGGAGTCTATCGCGATAGTCGGCATTTTTATGGCTGTTTTACAAGAAAGAGTATCAATATTTCCAGAGAGAGACCTCTCAAGTCAGGGGCAGATATTTCTAAGAATATTCACGGTAATGACTTTGGTTATAACGGTGAAAATCAAACTTAACGTTCCATAGGGGAAGGGACTCCAGCACAACGTACTGATTAATAGTGGACTCTTGTCTCAAAATGGGACATTTGTGGTTTCAGAATATCGACTAAGGGGAGGGGGTATGTCTGATCATTGGGATGACTACTTCAACCAGGAAAAGGCACCGCCTGACTTCCTGGTTGAGCGAGTAGATGTTGTGGGCGAGGGGGCTTTGGCGGATCAGTGGGCCAAGTTGGCCGACCTCTACATTGCCAAACAGCAGGGGAACCGGATGGCAGGTCTTGCTGACTTGGGTGAGGATCTTCTTAAGCTGGCCGAGACTGGCATTCGTGACGGTTCATCGTCATGCGCTGGATTGGTGAAGGAATTGTGCCGCAGAACCGGCTGAATAAAGCCTTGTTATCTCTCGCGATGATGCCGATAAATGGGATTATCGGCATTAATTACAAGTAGCTCTCATTTACTTTTTCTTCGGTTTATCAGTTTCTTTCACCGTTGTACTGGGGTGCTTATCTGCATATTTCTTTGGAACATACTGTCCTGTTTCTGCGTCACGGTACTTAGGTGCAGGCTTCTTTGCCATTCAAGGATCCTCTATAGTTGATTAGCGCAGCCTCATGAGAGGCCTCATTTTTATCGCACAATACATTCCCATGGACAAGTTGAACGGCATACGAGAATAAAAGATCAAATCTCTGACCCTGAATTCAACATCCTATCAAGCGCATCAAATGTACCAGCATTGGGATCACACTGAGCCAACAGTTCTTCCAGCGTGTAGCGCGGCTGGCCACGCAGTTTGGCGCGAGCACGCTCCACATCATCAAACGCCGCAGTCAGCAGCGCCGGATCGCCATCTTCAAGAGCTGCTTGCAGATAGGCAACCATGTCGGCCTCGGTGGCCAAGCCGTCAGCCACATCAAAACGGCTCCATTGCTCAGGTTTCTTCATTCTGTCCTCCTGCACCCGTCATTGCGCATAATGTATATTATGTTAAATTAAGTATCTTGTTTCCTGTCACCACTTATTGAACTGTGTATAATGGCAACAATTGATCCTATCTTCGACCGGATGTCTTAAGTGGCTGAATTAACATCAGAACAATTAAAACCTGCTTTTGCGATTGAACAGTTCCCCAAGCTTAGCGAGCTTGAACCTATCCCTTTTGCTGCACTGCAACCCAGAGCCATTTCCGGCATCAAACGTCTTGCCAGTTTTGATGGTGACTGTCCGGTCATGCTGCTCAACGGGTTCCCCGGCGCAGATTACGAAGGCGTTTGCCAAACGTTGATTGCCGACTCCAATGGCAAGGACGGTGACCTGTTTGATCTCTGCTACACCGAGAATCTGAACAACCCCTACAAACCTATCTGGCTGCGCCTGCAACCGGGCACCGGCGTCGAGTTTTGCGAAATGGTTGGCGAGCTGCTCAAGCTGTTGAGCCACCATCTCGATGCCGAACGCATCGTGACCCGCATCATGCGCAAGCAGAACAATGATCCGAAAATCGATGATTTCCTCTCCGATTTGGCGGCTCACGTGGCATTGGGTCTGGAGTTTCAGCACCCCATTCTGATCAACCTGTTGATCCATCACGAAGCGCAGGAAGCGCCGGTGATTTATGGCCGTGATCTCAACTGGGATACCCTGTTTGGCTCCATCAACTACCAGACCGAGCAAGGCTCTGTCTATGCTAACCAGCACCTGTTGGAGCCTGGCTTGCTGCGCGAAGCCAACGGCGGCTACCTCATTTTGCAACTGGACGAGCTGCTGGATCAGCCGCACCTCTGGTTCAAACTGAAAAATGCCATGCAAAAAGGCGAGCTGGACTGGAACGCCTATCAGGAAGGGAAAACCCTGACCCCCTTCTTCGCGCCTGAAGCGACCCCCATCAAGCTCAAGCTGATCCTGGTCGGTGACCGACTCGACGTGGCCGAGTTCCAGATGCTGGATCGCGATATGTCCGAGCGCATTTTCCTGCGCGCGGATCTGGTGTCAGAGGTGAATATTGAAGAGGATCTGCAGGAGTTTCTGCAGTACCTGGCCTGGCTGCGCCAGCGCTGGAGCCTGCTGGACTTCACGCCAGCCGCCCTCGCCGCCCTTTGTCGTCATGCCAGCCGCCTCTGTGACCATCAGGAGTGGTTGTCGCTCTCCGAAGTGCAACTCTCCGCCATCATGCGGATGGCTGACAGTCTGGCCCGGGAGCTGGAATCCGATGTGGTCACCGACGAGCATATTCGCGGCGCACTGGAGGAGCAGGATTACCGCCTCAACTATCTGGTTGAGCAGTCCGATCAGGGGGTTATCGACGGCCAGATCCTGCTGCAAACCGATGGCGAAGAGATTGGCCAGATCAACGGCCTGTCTGTCATTCAGATCTCCGGTCACCCTTATGACTTCGGCGAGCCGGTGCGCCTAACCGCTACCGTACACCTTGGTGATGGCGATGTGGCGGATATCGAGCGCAAAGCGGAGCTGGCCGGTCATATCCACGCCAAGGCGATGATGATTATCCACGGCTATCTCTCCAACAAATTTGGTGCAGAGAACCCCTCCCCCCTGTCGGCCAATCTGGTGTTCGAGCAGTCTTACCACGAAATTGACGGTGACAGCGCCTCCCTAACCGGCCTGTGTGCCCTGCTCTCTGCCCTCGCCCGCCAGCCTATCTATCAGCACTTCGCCGTGACCGGTGCGGTCGATCAGTTTGGCAATGTGCAAGCCGTTGGTGGCGTCAACGAGAAGATTGAAGGCTTCTTCCGGGTGTGCAAAATCCACGGCATCACCGGCAAGCAAGGGATCATTTTGCCGGGCACCAACATCCAGCAGCTAAACCTCTCTGACGAGGTGATTGCAGCGGTTGAAGCAGGCCAGTTCCACATCCACCCGGTAGATCATGTGGAAGAGGCCATCGAGTTGCTGACTGGCTGTGTCGCCGGTGAGCCTGATATGCCCGATACCCTGTTTGGCCGTATTCAGGAGCGGTTGGACGAGTTGAACGGCTCCACTGCCAAAGTCGGACTGCTGCAATCCCTGCTGGGGCGCCTGTTTGGCCGCTGATGAAGTGATCGGAGTTGTTTAGCGAACAACTGTAAGCTAAATTGGCCCGGCTTTGACCCATTTGAAGGAAATACCGCGTGACCGTAGACAATACCACCATGGAAGCCCGCCTTTCCCTGTGCGAACAGGGCAAGAACTCTTTTACCCGTGAAGAGCTGCTGGCTTGCAGCCGTGGCGAACTGTTTGGTGAGGGTAACAGTCAGCTGCCTGCCCCCAACATGTTGATGATGGATCGCATCGTCAAGATCAATGACAACGGCGGCGAACACGGCAAGGGCGAGATCCTGGCTGAGCTCGACATTACTCCGGATCTCTGGTTCTTCGATTGCCACTTCCCGGGGGATCCTGTGATGCCTGGCTGTCTCGGTCTGGACGCCATGTGGCAGCTGGTTGGCTTCTTCCTTGGTTGGAAAGGTGGCCCCGGCAAAGGTCGTGCTCTGGGCGTGGGTGAAGTAAAATTCACCGGCCAGATCCTGCCGACTGCCAAGAAAGTGACCTACAAGATCACCTTCAAGCGCGTCATCAACCGCAAGCTGGTGATGGGGATTGCTGATGGTGTGGTCGAAGTTGACGGCCGTCCGATCTACAGCGCCACCGACCTGAAAGTGGGCCTGTTCAAAGATACCACCGCATTCTGATCTCTCTGATTGGTGGTAAAACAGCATTAACGCAAAGGGGCCACAACGGCCCCTTTCCTTTTGTAATGAGTGATGAAGTACCTGCTACTTCATGAAGAGGCCTGAGCCCCGCCCTTCCATGGCGTCACGCCAACCACCAAGCCAATGCCCTCGGGCATCCAGGCATTGATACGGACACGCTTCTTTCTGTTTGCCGACCACGCCAGCCTGATAACCACGAGCACGAGCTCTTTCCAGACGGTCCCGCTTCTGTCTCTTCATCATCTACGACCCTCTTCGTGGAACAAAAAAAGCGACCAATTCTGCATCGGTCGCTTTCATCTTTACTCCTGCGAGCGCACTCGGTCAAACAAAAAATTCCACCCTAACCGGGCTATGTGACACAAGACACTGAACTGGATTAAGTTTTAATTACAGGGAACTTACTCCTGATTTTTGAGTCCTTCCAGCTCTTCCCAGCGAGCAAATGCCTGTTCCAGCGCTGCTTCAGCGGCATTGAGCGCATCCAGTTTCGGCTGGGTTTTATCTGCCGGCAGCGAGAAGAACCCTGGCTGGTTGATCTCGCTTTGCAGCGCATCCAGCTCGGCTTCCAGCTGTTCGAGACGAGCGGGCAACCCTTCCAGTTCAAGCTGCAGCTTGTAGGAGAGCTTCTTGTTCTTCTTCGGCGCTTCTGGCGCGGCGGAAACGACCGGCTCGGGCGCCTTGACCGGTGCACTCTTGGCCTGTTGCTGGGCATTCTGCTGTTCGCGGGTCGCCATCATGTTGGCGTAACCACCCACGTAATCGCTGATGCGGCCATCCCCTTCAAACAGCCAGCAGCCGGTCACTGTGTTGTCGATGAAGCGGCGATCGTGACTGACCAGCAGCAGGGTGCCGGGGTAGTCGGAAAGCAGCTCTTCCAGCAGCTCCAGTGTCTCGACGTCAAGGTCGTTGGTCGGTTCATCGAGGATCAGCAGGTTGCTGGGCTTGAGGAACAGCTTGGCCAGCAGCAGCCGGTTCTTCTCGCCACCGGAGAGCGCCTTGACCGGCGTACGGGCCCGCTTGGGCTCGAACAGGAAGTCCTGCAGGTAACCGAGGATATGACGGGAGCGGCCACGCACCATCACCTCTTGTTTGCCCTCCCCCACGTTGTCCACCACTGTCTGCTCGGGATCAAGCTGCTCGCGGTACTGATCGAAGTAGGCCACCTCCAGATTGGTGCCCCCCTTGACGGTGCCACGGGTCGGCTCAAGCTGCCCCAGCAACAGCTTGATCAGGGTCGATTTGCCGCAGCCATTGGGGCCGACCAGCGCAATCTTGTCGCCACGCAGCACTTGCAGATCGAGCCCCTTGAACAAGGTGCGATCGCCAAAGTCCAGCCCCAGCCCTTCGGTCTCGAACACCAGCTTGCCGGAGCGATTGACCTCGTCCAGTTGCAGCTTGGCCTTGCCCTGCAGCTCGCGGCGCTGGCTGCGCTCCATGCGCATTGCCTCAAGGGCGCGCACCCGACCTTCGTTACGGGTACGGCGAGCCTTGATACCCTGACGCACCCACACCTCTTCCTGCGCCAACTTGCGGTCGAACTCGGCATTTTTCAGCTCTTCGACCCGCAGCCACTCCTCTTTCCCCTGCAGGTACTCGTCGTAGTTACCCGGCCAGGAGGTGATGGCGCCGCGATCCAGATCGATGATCCGGGTTGCCAGCTTGTGGATGAACTCCCGATCGTGAGAGATAAAGACGATGGCGCCGCGAAAATCCTTGAGGAAATCTTCCAGCCAGTTGATGGCTTCGATATCAAGGTGGTTGGTCGGTTCATCGAGCAGCAGCAAGTCGGGATCGCAGGCCAGCGCACGGGCCAGCGCCACTTTGCGCAGCCAGCCGCCGGAGAGGCTGTCGAGGGTCACGTCAGGATCCAGCCCCAGCAGGGTCAACACCTGACTGATGCGGGTCTCGAACTGCCAGCCGTTCTGATAATCGAGCTGCTCTTGCAACTCGCTCATCTTGCGAATGTTGGCGTCTGACGGATCGCTCGCCAGCTCCATGGAGATGTGGTGGTACTGCTTGAGCAGCTCCCCTACCCCGGCCAGTCCTTCGGCGGCATAGTCAAACACCGTCAGCTCGCTGGAGGCCGGTGGATCCTGCTCAAGGCGGGTTACTTTCAAATCTTGTTGCAGCACCAGGCGGCCGTCGTCCAGCGGCAATTCACTGGCAATGACCTTCATCAGGGTGGACTTGCCCGCCCCGTTGCGGCCAACCAGACAGAGGCGCTCGCCCCGCTCGATGGTCAATTCGGCATTGTCGAGCAGCGGGAAATCACTGAACGACAGACATGCGCCGTGCAATGTTAAAAGAGCCATGTGTGTTCCTTATTTCATATGAAAAAAACGGGCAGCAGACTGGGTCTGCCCCCGTTTTATCGTCAAATCACTCTCACCCCTGACGGGCGGCCCAGCTTTTGAGCTCGGCCAGTGTGAAGGGCCAACCGAGCTCGCGGCCCGCCTCGTCACACAGTACCGGAATGCGCACCCGATAGGCGGCAAGCCACTGCTCATCATCCATGATGTCGCACTGGCGGGTGGCGGTGGCAAGACCAGCCTCCTCCACCAGCGCCCAGGCCTGCTCGCACAGGTGGCAACCGTCGGTATGAAACAGGGTCAGCATCACGCCTCGCCTTGCTCCGGCGCATGGGTGATGATCCAGCAGTTGTGGATGTGCTGGTTACGTTCGAAATCCTTCGGTCGCGTCTTCTGGGTGATGTTCTGGGCCTTGAGACCAGTGGCCTCGAGACCAGCCAGATCCATCTTGAAGTGACGCTTGTTGTTGGAGAAGACCAGGGTGCCATCGGCCGCCAGCAGACGCTTCAGGTGCTGCATCAGCAGCAGGTGATCGCGCTGTACGTCGAAGCTCTCGTCCATCCGCTTGGAGTTGGAGAAGGTGGGCGGATCGATGAAGATGAGGTCGTACTGCTCATCGGCTTCCGACAGCCACTTCAGGCAATCGGCCTGGACAAACTTGTGCTGACGGCCCACCAGCGAGTTGAGGCGCATGTTGTCCTGCGCCCAGTTCAGGTAGGTGTGGGACATGTCGACCGTGGTGGTCTCGCTGGCACCGCCAAGACCTGCATGCACGGTGGCACTGCCGGTATAGGCAAAGAGGTTCAGGAAGCGCTTGCCCTTGGCAATCTGGCCCAGCATGCGGCGAGTCTGACGGTGGTCGAGGAACAGGCCGGTATCGAGGTAGTCGTAGAGGTTGACCCACAGACGGGCGCCGTACTCCTGCACTTCCATCCGGTGCTGCTCTTCGGAGAGCTTCTGATACTGCTGTTTACCTTCTTGACGCTCGCGCACCTTCAGGATCACCTTCTCGCCGTCCATCCCGGTCACCTTGATGGCGGCCTGAACCATGTCGAGCAGACGCTGACGGGTCTTCTGGGCGGGGATGTCCTTGGGCGCGGCATACTCCTGCACCACCAGATAGTCCTGATAGCGGTCGATGGCGGCGTTGTATTCCGGCAAGTCGGCATCGTAGATGCGATAGCAATCGATGCCCTCTTTGTTGGCCCACTTCTCGAGGGTTTTCAGATTCTTGCGCAGACGGTTTGCAAAGTCCTGTGCCACCTCTTTTTGGGAAGCCACGGAGTCCAGTGCGATCTGGTAGTTACGCAGCTGACACTCGAGGGCGCCGTTGAACAGGCGATATTGCTTGTCGGCGCGCAGGCGCAGACAGCTAAGCAGCTCGGGCGATGCGGAAAGAATGGAGACTTTCCAACCCTGGAAGCTGCGACGCAGGGCATCGCCAAGGGCCTGATGCACTTCCAACAGCGCCGGGAACTCGCCAAGACGCTCGCCATAAGGCGGGTTGGAGATCAGCATACCGACCTGGCGGGCCTCCCCTTGACCTTCTTCCCCTTCAACAGGGGCAGGCATCGGCAGCGGGTTTTCCAGCTTGGTGACATCGGCTTGCTTGAAGGTGATGAGATGCGCTACACCGGCCGCTTTGGCGTTATCACGGGCTTTGAGCAGCACACGCTGGTCGGCATCACAACCAAACAGTTTTACTTCGCAACGCTGCATGCCGCGTTTGGCTCGCACTTGCGCTTCCATCATCAGGCTTTGCCACAGCTCGCTATCGTGCTGCAGCCAGCGATCGAAACCGAAGCGCTCGCGGCGCAGCGCCGGTGCCATGTCGGCGGCGATAAAGGCCGCTTCAATCAGCAAGGTACCGGAACCGCACATCGGGTCCATCATGGGCTCACCGGCCCAGCCGCTACGGGCAATCATGGCGCAGGCCAGGTTCTCTTTGAGCGGAGCTTCACCGGTGCCCTGACGATAGAAACGCTGATGCAACGCCGGGCCTGACAAGTCCAGCGTGATATTGGCCTTGCCTTTGCCCAGGTGCGCCATGATGCGAATATCCGGCGACTTCTTGTCCACGTCCGGACGCACGTGACCGCGCTTGGTGAAGCGGTCGACGATGGCATCCTTGATCTTCAGCGCGCCATATTGGGTATTGCGAATGGCAGGGTTGGTACCGGTAAAGTCCACCGCGATGGTAGAGGTACCGGAGAAGTGCTCTTCCCAGGGGATTGTGTGGGCGCCCAGATAGAGATCCAGGTCATCGTTCATCTGGAATTCGGAGAGCACCAGCACGATGCGGGAAGCAAAACGGCTCCACAGGCAGGCCTTGTAGCCAATCGCCAGTTCGCCTTTGAAGTGGACGCCAGCCACGGTCTCACGGACCTGCTCTGCGCCAAGATTGGTCAGCTCATCGGCCAACAGGTTTTCCAGCCCCTTGGGGCAGGTTGCAAAAAATTCTTTCATCACGCTCACGGGGAACCCATAAAAATAGTGCCGCATTATACCTCATCAGGCGGGCTGGAGCATGCAAAAGTCGGCGCAAACAGCAGGATGGAAACAGATTGATAGGTGGCGAAAAGGTAAAAGGCCCCATGACTACCCGATGGCGAGATCATGGGGCCAGACATCATCTAACGAATCACTTCATGCGAGCCTTGAAACGGGGATTGCTTTTGCAAATCACGAACAATTTTCCCCGACGACGCACCAACTGACAATCGGGATGACGTGCCCGTGCGGATTTGAGTGAACAGACGACCTGCATTCAGGACTCCTTCTTGCTTGAAAATGCGCCAAAGCGCTTGTTGAAACGGGCCACACTCCCCTCGCTCGATACCTGCTTCTGCTTGCCGGTATAGAACGAGTGCGACTGGCTGGAAACATCGAGCGATACATAGGGATACTCCTTCCCGTCTTGCCACGTATAGCGGCGATCGCTCTTGATGGTTGAACCGACCAGGAAAAAGGCATCTGCCGCCGTGTCATGGAACAGCACCAAACGATAATCAGGATGAATATGAGGCTTCATGGCAACTCCATTTTGTTATGTTATAACAAAATGTAAGTGAGAATAGCTCTCGTTTCAAGCATAAAATGTCGTATGAAGAAAATCGCTGCAGTGAGTGATGTGTTGACACTGAGGTGGAGGCACTACGCAAGCAGAACGAAACAAGAGGAAGGCACCATGCTTGCAGCACGGAAGACCAAGATACTGCGTGGGTCAGAATACAAGGTGCAAGAGGATGTAATAAGCCTCAGGAGAGGCTGGATCACAACCATGAAGATCAATCAGAATGGGCAAGATGTTCGCGGATCAATGAAGTATCAGAAACGAGGCGCGATTGAGGTGACAACAGTAAAAAGAGGCAGCGGTGTAATCACAGAGATAAAAAGATTGATGAAAATATATCAACTGACCTGACGATATTGCTCGGTCACGGTAATACGCGGCTTCATCCGGTTATTCATCACCTTGATCACCCCGAAACGCGGCAAGGTTTTACTGGTGGTCAATACCAGATCGGCAGTGAGGTTCAAACAGACGCTAGCCTGATCCCCTGCCTCAATGACCATAAATTCGCCGTTGCCATGAGGTGTATTCATCAGGACCAGATCACCGTTTTGCGGGATCACTTGCGGATGCTGTTCACTAAAAAACCAGCTTTGCGGCATCAGAGGTTTATAAAAGCGACTGACCGCGATAGCATTAAGCACCAGTTGCACCTGATGGGGAATACTCCACTCAAGTTCGGCTGCTTTATCCATCAACTGATAATAGAGGGCGGCATCATCGACACAAAAAGGTTGGGTCGTAAACGAGCTGGGCACCAATTGCCGCCCTTTATACTCGGTCGCAAATAACATGTTATCAGACAGGTCCAACATCAGACGGTCACTCTGGGCATCATAGTGCCATTGCCAGCTATCGGTCGGTTGGATAAACATGTTGGAGCCCTTACTTGATAATTACCAGTTGACTTTATTCCATATGCAGGAAATCAGCAACGTCAAATAAAGGGCTCCACCATCTATTTCTTAAATATTGGTCACAATCTCTTTGACCAGCCCCGGCCCTTTATAAATAAAGCCGCTATAAATTTGTACCAGACTGGCACCGGCGGCCAATTTTTCACGGGCGGCCATGGCACTATCAATACCACCCACCCCGATAATTGGCAGAGCACCATTGAGCGCCTTGGCCAGATGGCGGATCACCTCGGTACTCTTGTGTTGCAGCGGACGACCGCTCAAGCCACCCGCTTCACCGGCATGAGGCATGTCATAAATCATCTCGCGCTCGAGGGTGGTATTGGTGGCGATAACCCCATCAATGCCATTACGCACCAGCGAAGCGGCCACCTGATCTATTTCTTCAAGGCTTAAATCCGGGGCAATTTTAACCGCCAGCGGCACATACTTTTTATATTGGGCGGCCAACTCTTGCTGGCGCACCTTGAGAGCTGCCAGCAATTCATCCAGCGCCTCGCCATATTGCAGTGAACGCAAACCCGGGGTGTTGGGGGAAGAGATATTGACGGCAATATAACCGGCATGATCATAAACCTTGTCCATGCAGATCAGGTAATCATCCTTGCCCTGTTCGATGGGAGTGTCTTTGTTTTTGCCGATATTAATGCCGATGACCCCCTGATATTTGGCCTCTTTTACCTTGGCCACCAGATGATCCACCCCCTTGTTGTTGAATCCCATCCGGTTGATGATCCCCTCTGCCGGAATAACCCGGAACAGGCGGGGCTTGTCATTGCCGCTTTGGGGTCTGGGGGTGACGGTACCGACCTCGATAAAGCCAAATCCCATGGCGCCCAGCGCGTCAATGCACTCACCATCTTTATCCAGACCGGCCGCCAATCCCACCGGATTGGCAAAAGAAAGCCCCATGACAGTGACGGGGCGTTTCGGCAAATTCTGGCGGAAGAAACAATCGAGTGGCGTACCGAGAAGGCGGGGCAAATATTTCATGGAGAGATCGTGAGCCTGTTCCGGATTGAGTTTGAACAGGAAATGCCTGGCGATGGGGTACAACATCTTTGCTCCTTAAAGAAAGCCCCGGCAACTGGCCGGGGCTTTGGGTGTAATGTCGGTGTCATGCCTTAATCTGGCAATTAAAGTGCCCGACAATTCAACTGGAGCAGGTTCAACTCTCGCAAGGCCACCGAGAACTTGGCGAACTCGTGAGTACTGGTGGTCTTGAAGTCGGCCAACATGTGGGTCCAACGGGACAAGAGTTGCTCATGCTCCGAAATCCAGTCGGCCAGTATGGTAGCGCATTCTCCCTGATCTTTGCACCCTTCCAGTACCACAGAAGTGAGACTGCGTTGCTGCCAGTCAAGATCTTCGCGGAAGGAGGCTCGCGCCATCGCCTGCCAGTGGTTGCCGACCGGCTGATGGTTGATCTGGTCGAGGAACCAGTGCAGATCCAGTTTGGCACCGAGGCGATAGTAAACATTGGCGGCACGCAGGATATCGGTCTTGTGCTCGGCGGCAATCTGCGCCAGATCCAGACTGGAGAAGAGGCTGCTCATATGGGCGACCTGACGGGCAATGGCTTCAGGCACCTGTTTCTCCATCCACTTGGCAACAGCCTGACGATGCTCGGCCACTTCGCTCTCATCCATCACCTCGTAGAGGTGCTTCCCTAAGGTCTCGAACGCTGGACGGAAGAAGGCGATGTTCTCGCTGATGCTCCAGCTGCGATTGCGGGCGCGCAGGAACCAGCGGGTGGCACGGCGCACGATCCGGCGGCTGTAGAACATCAGCTCGAGCTGAGTCTGGGCATCCACCAGGTTGTCGCACCCTTCGATATCGCGCCACAGCTGGTTCATGCCAAACACTTCGCGGGCCATGGCAAAGCAGCAGGCCACTTCGGCGACCGAGGCACCGGTTTCGTCCTTCATCCGGCTGGCGAAGTTGAGCCCCATGTCGTTAACCAGCATGTTGGCCACCCGGGTAGCGATGATCTCGCCGCGTAGCGGGTGATCGGCCAGCTGGGCACCAAACTGCTGCTGCACTTTGGCCGGGAAGCTGGTGACCAGCATGTTGGCCAGGAACGGTTCGTCGGTCACTTCCGGGCAATTGAGCTGCTCTTTCAGCACCATCTTGCCGTAGGCCACCAGCACCGCCAGTTCGGGGCGGGTCAGCCCCTGCCCTGCCGCCATCCGTTCGGAGAGCTCCTCGTCAGAGGGAAGGAACTCGAGCGCACGATCGAGCTTGCCTTCCCGCTCCAGCCCCTGAATAAAGCGCTGCTGCTCTTTCAGTTGTTCAGAGCCGCGGAAGCTGGTGACCGAGATGGACTGAGACTGGCGATAGGCGTTGGTGATCACGATCTGCGCCACGTCGTCGGTCATCTCATAGAGCATCTGGTTACGCTGCTTGAGGGTCAGATCCCCTGCCGCCACCAACTGGTTCAGCAGGATCTTGATGTTCACCTCATTGTCGGAGCAATCCACCCCCCCCACGTTGTCGGTAAAATCGGTATTGATGCGACCGCCCTGACTGGCGTACTCCACCCGACCAAGCTGGGTAAAGCCGAGGTTGCCCCCCTCACCCACGATACGGGCCCGCAAATCGCGACCATTGACCCGCAATGCGTCATTGCTGCGATCGCCCACTTCCCCATCGCTCTCGCGAGCGCTCTTCACGTAGGTGCCGATGCCGCCATTCCACAGCAGGTCGACATTCAGGCAAATCAGCGCCTTGATCAGCTCGTTCGGCGCCATGCTGGTCTTGTCGGTGCCGAGCATGGTCTGCATCTCGGGGCTGAGCTTGATGGACTTGGCCGAGCGCAGGAAGATGCCGCCCCCTTGTGATATCAGCTCGCGGTTGTAGTCATCCCAGCTGGAGCCCGGCAGATCGAACAGGCGCTGGCGCTCGACAAAACTCTTGGCCGCATCCGGAGCGGGGTCAACAAAGATGTGCATGTGGTTGAACGCACCCACCAGCCGGGTGTGCTCGGAGAGCAGCATGCCATTGCCGAACACGTCGCCGGCCATGTCCCCAATCCCCACGCAAGTGAAGTCGGTGGTCTGGCAGTTGACGCCGATCTCGCGGAAGTGGCGCTTGACCGACTCCCAGGCACCACGGGCGGTGATGCCCATCTTCTTGTGGTCGTAACCGACCGAGCCGCCGGAGGCGAACGCATCACCGAGCCAGTGACCGTATTCGAGACTGATCTCGTTGGCAATATCCGAGAAGGTAGCAGTCCCCTTGTCGGCAGCAACCACCAGGTAGTAGTCATCCTCATCGTGACGCACCACGGATTTCGGCGGGATCACCTCGCCGCCAATGATGTTGTCAGTCACATCGAGCAGACCGCGAATAAACAGGCGATAGCAGGCCTTGCCCTCCTCCTGAATAACGGCACGGGGGGCGCCTGCCGGCATCTGTTTGCAGTAGAAGCCGCCCTTGGCCCCCACCGGCACAATGACGGTGTTCTTCACCTGTTGGGCTTTCACCAGACCCAGCACTTCAGTACGGAAATCTTCTTTACGATCGGACCAGCGCAGGCCGCCACGGGCAACCTTGCCCCAGCGCAGATGCACCCCTTCCACTCGCGGCGAATAGACGAAGATCTCGAATTTCGGCAGCGGCAGCGGCATGTCGGTGATGCTGGAGGGTGCCAGTTTGAAGGAGATATAGGGCTTGATGTTGCCCGCCTTGTCCAGCTGGTAGTAGTTGGTGCGCAGGGTGGCGTCGATCATCTCCACATAGCGGCGAATGATGCGATCGTCATCCAGGTTGGCCACCTGATCCAGCTTGGCGGCAAGCTCTTCGTGCAGCTTGGCCTGTACCTGGGCGTCCTGCTTGCCGGCTGGGTCGAGGCGTTGCTCAAACAGGGTAAACAGCAGCTGGGCGATGTCGGGGTAGCGGGTCAGGGTCTCTTCGATATAGGACTGGCTGAAGGAGACGCCAGTCTGGCGCATGTATTTGGCATAGGCTCGCAGCACCGACACCTGGCGCCCGGTGAGACCCGCCCCCAATACCAGCCGGTTGAAGCCATCATCTTCCAGCTGCTTGTTCCAGATGGCGGCAAACGCCTGCTGGAAGCGCTGCTGGCTCTGGGCCAGATCAAAGGGCTGCTCGCCATGCAGCAGCATGGAGAAGTCGAGGATCCAGAACAGATCACCGCCCGGAGTGCGAACCTGATACGGAGTCTCGCCGATCACCCGCAGTCCCATGTTCTCAAGCATCGGCAACACGTCTGAAAGGTGAATGGGTTCGGTGCGATGGAACAGCTTGAGCCGTACCCGACGGTCGTTCTCCTCCTCCTGCGCGCGGTAAAACAGCATCCCCAGCGGCTCGGCTTCGCTCAGGTTATCGAGCGCCATGATGTCGGCCACGGCCGAGCCCGGCAATACATCCTCCTTGTAAGCACGGGGGAATGCGGTGCTGAAACGGCGGCGCAGCTCGTTGCCACGGGCCTCGCCATAGTGAGAGAGCAGCACGGAGTCGAGTCGGTCGTCCCAGCTGCGGGCCGCTTCAATCAGGTTGTTCTGTACTTCGTTCACATCCACATCCACGTTGTTGTTGTTGACCCGCACTATGTAGTGGGTCCGCGCCAGCACGCCTTCGGTGAAGTAGACGTTGAACTCCACCTCTTCGTTGCTGCCAAAATATTTCTGCAAAATTTGCTGGGTTTTGATCCGCAGCGCCGTGTTGTAGCGCTCCTTGGTGACATAGACCATGCAGGAGAAGAAACGGCCGTACACATCGCGGCGCACGAACAGCCGCAGCATGTCCCGCTCCTGCATCTCCAGCACCCCAAGGCCGGTAGCCAACAGCTCCTCTTCGCGGGCCTGGATCAGCTCGTCACGGGGATAGGTTTCCAATACGTTCAGCAGCGCCTTGTAGGCGTGGGAGCCCTTCTCATGACCGGAGGCGGCCATGATGCGCTCGAGACGATGGCTGATGAGCGGGATCTGGGTCGCGCTGGTGTTGTAGATGGAAGAGGCGTAGAGGCCGATGAAGCGATCTTCCCCGATCACCTTGCCATGCTCGTCAAAGCGCTTGATGCCGATGTAATCCACATAGGCCGGACGGTGCACCCGGGACTTGCTGTTGGATTTGGTGAGGATCAGCAGGTCAGAACTCAGGGCGGCGTGACGGGCGCTGGCCGGCATATTGCCAAGGCGCTGGCCCACCTCCTTGATGGAGTTTTTCATCAGCCCCAGGCTGGAGCTCGCCTGCGGCAGGATCTCGTGATCCCCCTCCACTGCCTTGACGTCGTAACGGCGATAGCCCATCAGGGTGAAGTTGTGGGCAGCCACCCATTTAAGGAAAGCAACGCAGGAGGCCACCTCCTCCTTGCTGACCGGGTGCTTGCGCTTGGGCAGTTCGTCGATGATCTCATTGAGCTTGGCCAGCATGGGCTGCCAGTCGCCCACGGCAAGCGCCACTTCACCGGCCACCGAGTTGAGCTCGGCAGCCAGCGCGGCCATCTGCTCCTCGCTGGTGAGGTGATCGATCTCGATAAGGAATGCCGTTTCAACCGAGGTCTGCCCGTCGGTGTTGTCGAGTTCCAGAATGGCGTCAATCTTGCCATCCGCACCGCGAATGAGGTGCAGCGGTTGGTGCAGCATCATGTGGGCGGTGATATTGAGCCGTTTAAGCGCCATCCGGATGGAGTCCACCAGGAAGGGCGAGTCCTGCAGGATCACCTCGACGATGGTATGGGGCGATTGCCAGCCGTGACGGGTCAGCTCGGGATTGTAGACCCGGATGTAGGGATCGGTACCGCTGCGCTGATTGAGGGCATTCCACAGGCTCAGGGCCGCGCCGTAGAGATCGCTGTCATTGCGATCGTGCAGATCGGAGCTCGCCATGTTGCCGTAGAACTTGGCAACGAAGCGCTCGACCAGAGAGGCGCTGTTTTTGGGCAACTTCTGATGGATCAGGCTGAGAACGTTTTCGAGCAGAACTGAGGTAGGGGCGTCTTTCAATGCCATTTTTATATTCCTTATCGGACGACATTAACCACCGACGCAGAGGCAACCACCCTGGTTACCCGCTGGTGCAGAGTTGTTGCGAAGTGTAATGGCTTGGCTAAGGGAAGGCGAGGAAAGGTGCTAATGAGATGTTAAAAACAAGGTGCAGATCACGGCTTAAACTGTGAGAAATTTTGCAAATAACCAAAAATACAGAAATTCCCACTACCTTTGTGCCAGTTTACCGGATAGATAGTGACGCAAAGCAGATAAACAGTCGGTAATCTGTTCGATTTTTGTTAATTTATGCGTTCGAGACTGATAAAGCGGTAATCGTCCTGGGTTTTCAGCCGAAAGTAGCCATGCACACCATTGATGGCGACAAAGGGGCGTATTTTTTCTATGCCAAGTTCCAGGGTCAATCCCTGTTCGCTGCGCACCACCAGCCGTCTGGCATGGCCCTGATACATCAGCATCACCTCATCGCTATTCAATGAGAGCCGAAAAGTAAACTGCTTCACGCTTGCTCCTGATCACACGACAAATCACACAATAGGGGCAGGCGCATTCACGCCCCTGCCCCGTCGATACTTACTGCTGTAGCGCCTTGCTGACCTTCTCGAACAGATCCCGTGCCAACCCCTCAAGGTTGGCAAGACGGGTCAGCTCGGCGCGGATCAGCGCCTTGCGCGCCTCATCCAATCGCTTGAACTGGATAAGCGGCGTGATGAGGCGGGAAGCGACCTGCGGGTTGACCTCGTTGAGCTCGATCAACAGATCGGTCAGGAAACGGTAACCGCTGCCATCCACCGCATGGAACTGCACCTGATTGCTCATGGCGAAGCTGCCGATCAGCGCCCGCAGCCGGTTCGGGTTGCGAATACTGAAAGTGGGGTGATTCATCGCCTGTTTCACTTCGCTCAGTACATCGGCAGCTGGTTTGCTGCCAATCAGCCGCAGCCAGTTGTCCAGCACCAGTCCATCCTTGGCCCACTTGCCTTCAAAGTCGGCCAGCAGCGCAGCGCGGCATGGCAACAGATAGCCGTTGGCTACCTGCAGCGCCGCCAGGGTGTCGGTCATGTTGTCGGCAGTTGCATACTGCTCGCGCACCAGCGCATCGGCATGCTCCACATCCAGCGCCGCCAGATAGCCGAGCACTACCCCTTTGAGGGCCCGTTTGGCCATGTCGGCATGCACCACCTGATAGCCGCTCAGACGCAGACTCTGATAGGTCGCCGCCAAGCGCGCACCAAAGGCCTCGGCAAGACGGGTGTGGATAGCGTCGCGCACCTGATGGATGGCATCGATATCGGCCACCTCGAACAGCTCGGCCAGGGTCGCCTCACCGGGCAGCGCCAGGATCTCCGCCTTGAGGGCCAAATCGAGATCGCTATCGTCAAGAATGGCGACGAAGGCGGCCAGCAGGGTTTGGGAGAGTTCAACCCCCTGCCCGTGCTGGACCCGCGCCACTCCGTCGATGACCGCTTTGTTGATCAGCATCTGGGCCGCATCCCAGCGGGCAAACTCGTTGCGGGCAAAGCGCATCAGAAAGGCGAGCGCTTCGTCGCTGTAGTCATAGTGCAGCTTGACCGGCGCGGAGAAGTCCCGCAGCAGGGAGGGAACCGGCTTGACCGGCACCCGATCGAATTCGAAGGTCTGCTCCGCTTCCAGCACGTCGAGCACGTTGCCGATGGCCTTGCCCTGATACTGCAACGGGATGACGGCACCCTGCTCGTCATAAAGCTCGATATCGAGGGGGATGTGCAGCGGCAGCTTTTGCGGTTGATCCTGAGTCGGCGGGGTGTGCTGGCTCACATGGAGGCGATAGATACCGCTGGCGGCATCATACTCGTCGGTAACGGTCAGCTCGGGGGTGCCGGACTGGCTGTACCAGCGACGGAAACGGCAGAGATCGACACCGGAAGCATCCTCCATCGCCTGCACGAAATCATCGCAAGTAGCGGCCGAGCCGTCGTGACGCTCGAAGTAGAGACGCATACCGGCCTGGAAGGCATCTTCCCCCAGCAGGGTATGCATCATGCGGATCACTTCTGACCCTTTTTCATAAACGGTCAGGGTGTAGAAGTTGTTCATCTCGATCACCACATCCGGGCGGATCGGGTGTGCCATGGGGCCGGCATCTTCGGCAAACTGCGGGCCGCGCATGGTACGCACGTTGTTGATGCGGTTGACGCCACGGGAGCCAAGATCGGAGGAGAACTCCTGATCCCGGAATACCGTCAGTCCCTCTTTCAGGCTGAGCTGGAACCAGTCACGACAGGTGACGCGGTTGCCGGTCCAGTTGTGGAAATATTCGTGACCGATCACCCGTTCGATACCGTGGTAGTCGCTGTCGGTGGCGGTGGCCGGATTGGCCAGCACGAACTTGGAGTTGAAGATGTTGAGCCCCTTGTTCTCCATGGCGCCCATATTGAAGAAGTCCACCGCAACGATCATGTAGATGTCGAGATCATACTCGAGGCCGAAACGCTGCTCGTCCCAGCGCATGGAGTTGATGAGGCTCTCCATGGCAAAACCGGCGCGATCGAGGTTGCCCTTGTCGACGAAGATCTCGAGGGCCACCTTGCGACCGCTCTTGGTGGTGTAGTTGCTGCGCTCCACATCGAAATCACCGGCCACCAGCGCAAACAGGTAGCTCGGTTTGGGGAAAGGATCCTGCCACTGCACGAAGTGACGGCCACCATCCAGATCACCGCTATCGACCTTGTTGCCGTTGGAGAGCAGGAAGGGGAACTGGGCTTTGTCGGCGGTAATGCGGGTGCTGTAGCGCGCCAGAATGTCGGGGCGGTCCAGATAATAGGTGATGCGGCGAAAGCCCTCCGCTTCACACTGGGTGCAGTAGGCATCACCCGATTTGTAAAGCCCTTCCAGCGCGGTGTTGGCAGCCGGATCCAGCAGGGTGACAATGGTCAGCACACATTCGGCCGGCAGGTTGAACAGGGTCAGACTGCTCTCGCCTTGCTCGTAGTGGTCACAGGGAATGCCATCAATGGCAACGCTCTTGAGGGTCAGCTGCTCACCATCGAGGACGAGCGGCGCATTGTGCTCGCCGTTGCGACGAATGCGAGTGATGGCGGTGACCTGGGTCAGCGGCTCCTGCAGTTGGAAATCGAGGTCGATGGTGTCGATCCAGTAGAGCGGCGCCTGATAATCCTGGCGATATTTGGCCGTCATGGCCTGAGAGTGATCGGTCATTATTGTCTGCTTCCACGCTTGTTAAAGGCGAGAAAGAGGCTGTCACAACCAACTGGCGGGGTCAAACAATTTGCATTACGTCAGATACGCCAGACAAAAAGAAAGGGCGACCGAAGTCGCCCTTGTGCATTACAGGTCGCTTTGTCAGCTGCGTTTGCTGACCTTGGCCAGATCCGCCGTGATATTGGCCGCTTCGATGAGATACTCATCGGGCGCTTCAAAATCAGCGGGCAGTTCATCCAGACTCTTCACCGCCGGCTTGCCAAGACGTGCCAGACGCTCGTTGGTACGTTTGAGCGCTTTCTCATCCTGTTTCGCCTGCTCTGCAACACGCTCCGCCTCGTTGAGGGAGACCGACTTCTTGTCTTTCTCCTCCTTGTAGTCGGCGATGTCCTGCATCACATAGGCAAACTCGGGATCCTTGGCGATCCGGGCATCGTGCGCCGCCTGCAACTTGGGCAGTACGCTGGCGAAGTTGCCGAGTTTCTCGTAGTTGGCGGAGGCAATCTTGTCCCACGGCAACGCATTGAACTCACGGCTTTCGCCCGTCTCTTCCGGAGCAACCGGTGTCGGGAAGCTGATATCCGGTGCAACGCCCTTGTTCTGGGTGCTGCCACCGTCGATCCGGTAGAACTTGGCGATGGTGTACTGCACGTGACCCAGCGGCTGCTCGTAGAAGTCATAGACCTTGGCGAGACTGCGATGCTGCTGCACCGTCCCCTTGCCGAACGAGTTTTCACCCAGGATCAGGGCGCGGCCATAATCCTGCATGGCAGCAGCGAAGATCTCGGAGGCCGAGGCACTGTAGCGGTCGATCATCACCGACATCGGGCCGCCGTAGTAGACGTTGCCATCGTCATCGCCATTGACCGTGATACGGCCCATATGATCACGAATTTGCACCACGGGACCGCTGGCAAAGAAGAGACCGCTCAGGGCGGAGGCTTCGGTCAGGGCGCCACCGCCATTACCGCGCAGATCGATGATCAGACCATCGATCTTCTTCTTGTTCAGGCTGGAGAGCTCCTTGATCACGTCGTCGTGCAGATTGACGTAGAAACTCGGAATCTCGATGACGCCAATTTTCTTGCCTTCGGCGTTAATCACCTTGGACTTGGCAGCCCGGTCTTCAAGGCGCACCTTGTCGCGGGTCAGCTCGATCTGCTCGGTCTTGGCAGTTGCGCCCTTGCCGCGCTGGATCTCCAGCTTGACCTTGCTCCCTTTGGGCCCCTTGATGAGCTCGACCACGTCATCAAGACGCCAGCCGATCACATCGACAATCTTGCCATCTTCCTGCCCCACCCCGGTGATCTTGTCATCGGGTTTGAGGTGGTTGGATTTGGCAGCCGGGCCACCGGGCACCAGAGAACGGATGACGGTAAAGTCATCTTCCGCCTGCAACACGGCACCAATCCCCTCCAGCGAGAGGTTCATCTCGGTGTTGAAACGATCGGCACTGCGCGGTGAGAGGTAACTGGTGTGCGGTTCGATGGCGCGAGCGAAGGAGTTCATGAAGAGCTGGAAGACATCTTCGCTCTCGGTCTGGGACATCCGCTTGATGGCGTTGTTGTAACGCTTGCCAAGCAGCTCCTTGATCTCGGGCCACTCCTTGCCGCTGAGCTTGAGACTCAGGGCATCGAACTTGACCCGCTGACGCCACAGCTCGTTGAGCTCTGCTTCATCTTTGGGCCAAGCCGCCCCTTCCCGATCAAACACATAGTTGTCGGTCTGGGTAAAATCGAAAGGAGTATCAAGCAGTTTGAGGGCGTATTCGAACCGCTCATAACGCCGCTGCTGACTCAGGTTGAACATCTCGTAGGCGGGAGCCAGACGGCCTCTTTCGAGGTCGGTGTCAAAACCGTTACGGTACTTTTCAAAACGGCTGATATCAGAGGCCAAAAACAGGTTGCGGCTGTAGTCCAGATTCTCCAGATATTTATCGAAAATCACGGAGGAAAAGGCATCGTCCAGCTTGAACTGTTTGTAGTGCGAGCGGGTAAACAGATTGGTAATTCGCTTGCTGGCCGTAGCATGTTGGCTCTCTTGAGCCAACACAGGCAAATCACTCTCCTTGAGCACCGGCTCGATGGCCTGTGCAAGCCCGGCAAGCGCCAGGCTACAGGCAACGAGGGAAAAACGAATTACGCCATGCTTCAACATTTGTCTCCTTAGAGAACCAAGTGCTCTGATTTGACCCGCACCATCATGCCGGTCTGCAGTTGGACCTGTACATCGTCCTTGGTTACTTCCTTGATGGTTGCCGGAACCGGGAATTTACCCATAACGACGCGCACATCCTGGCCCACTTTCAGCGTAGCGGCATCCACTTTAACCAGCGGAGCGTCAGCGACCGGTGCCTTGGCGGCAGCTTTCGGCTTGGCAGCTACATCAGCTTTCTCGGTTTTGCGCACAGCAGGACGACGGGGCTTCTTGGCCTTCTCATCCTTCTCTTTGGTATTGGTACGACGGCTGGCGAATACGCGCTCTTTGCTCTCTTTCAGAGCTTGCTTGGCGTGCTCGATGTGCTCTTCGGTCAGCAGCTCACCCGGGTTGCCATCCAGATCAACGCGAGCCTGGCCAGCTTTGAGACCGTGCAGATAGCGCCAGCTGGAGGTGTATTGACGCAGTGCGGAACGCAGCATGGTCTTGGAGACTCTGGCATCGTCAGCAAGACGCTCGGCCAAATCCTGGAAGATGCCAATCTTGAGCGGCTTGGCCTCTCCTTCAGCAACGAAGCAGGCCGGGAATTTCTCGACCAGGTAGGCAACGATCTCTTTACTGTTCTTCAGCTTCTCAGTGTTTTCCATGTATAACCTTGGCTTTCATATAAACGCACGGGCACGTCCCGAGCACAACAAAGGCCCCATTATAGAGAGCTTGGGGCCTTTTGCGAACCATCTAGCAATGACTTAGAGCATGCTTTCCAAAATTTGCACCGTTTCTTCGAGGCCAATCCGGTCTTGCTGGTCGAAACGGTTAAAAATCGGACTGTCGATATCGAGCACCCCGATGATCTCGCCACCACGGCGAACCGGGATCACGATTTCCGAGTTGCTCGCGCCATCGCAAGCGATGTGACCGTCGAACTGGTGGACATCGTCAATGAGCTGGGTTCTCCCCTCTGCCACTGCCGTACCACACACCCCACGGCCGACCGGGATCCGCACGCAGGCCGGTTTGCCCTGAAATGGCCCCAATACAAGGGTCTCGCCCTGCAACAGATAAAAACCGACCCAGTTGATCTCCGCCAGCTCCTGATTCAGCAGCGCGGAGAGGTTGGCCAGATTGGCAATCAGATCGGTTTCCCCCTCCAGCAGCGCCTTGGCCTGCTGGTTGAGGGTGCGATAAAACGGTTGTTTTTCAATCATGATTAAATGAACTTCACTCCCTGATGGTTTGGGGAAGGTAACGCCTGGCCGGGAAATTTCAAATATTTTTTCCACTCCCCACCTCTTGCGCCGTTATTCCCGGGCAACGGAAAGCGCCAATTGCTGGCGTTGACCATTACTCCACTCGATATTTAACAACCAGATCATGACGGGTGATGTACAGCTCCCCACCTGGGTTACCCCCTGCCACTGTCCGTCTATTTGCTCAAAACTCACCGGGATGGTGCCCATAAACATATCTTTGCCTTCGAGTGTCGCTTTCACCGGCTTGATGGCCGGATCGCCGCCGGTAATAGCGATGGCAAAGTCATGTTCAGCACGCAGCGGTAACTCCTTGATGGCGATCGTCAGCGGCTTGTCACCAATCAGCGCGCTGCAAGGGGTGTGGGAAAGATCACAAATCTGATCTTTTTTCTGGTCAGCAGAGACGCTGTTATCGGCCGAAAACCAGGTGCGATAGGCCATCAGCGCCAATAACAGCGCCAATACCAGTACGAGGTGCAAAACTTTACGTGCGGTAAGTCTCTCTTTCATCAAAAACAGCCCGATTAAGATGCAATTAAAATAGTTTTTTGTGATCTCGAACAAGGTAAAAAACTGCCATATCGAGACCGGACGGAGCCAAATATATCACTGTTTATACTGTTATTTTACCTGTCAGTTCAGTATCATTCCCATGCAGTTTTCATTTAGCCATCTTTTGCTTTTCCTTTCGTTAACAGATGTTAACAACTGGTCGGCGGTGGCTGATGAAGCCAGTCCGGTTCTCCGGATACAAAACCAAACAACAGCAGCATCGGAAGCGGAATATAACGATGAGCCATACAACTAACCATCCTGAGTACAACTACACCGTTGTTCGCCAGTTTACCGTCATGACGATTGTCTGGGGAATTGTCGGCATGTCGGTTGGCGTACTGATAGCAGCCCAGTTGATCTGGCCTGCCCTCAACTTCGAGACCCCGTGGCTGACTTACAGTCGTCTGCGGCCCCTCCATACCAACGCAGTGATCTTCGCCTTCGGCGTCAGTGCACTGATGGCCACCTCGTTCTACGTGGTGCAGCGCACCTGTCAAACCAGACTGTTTGGTGGCCCGCTGGCAACCTTCGTCTTCTGGGGCTGGCAAGCAATCATCCTCTCTGCCGCCATCTCTCTGCCGCTGGGTTACACCTCCGCCAAAGAGTATGCCGAGCTGGAGTGGCCGATTGATATCGCTATCACTGTGGTATGGGTCGCCTATGCCATCGTCTTCTTCGGCACCCTGATGAAGCGCACCACCTCCCACATCTATGTGGCCAACTGGTTCTTCGGCGCCTTCATCATCACCGTTGCGGTGCTGCACATCGTCAACAACATGGAAGTGCCGCTCTCCGGCATGAAGTCCTACTCCATGTACTCCGGCGCCATGGACGCCATGGTGCAGTGGTGGTATGGCCACAACGCGGTAGGCTTCCTGCTGACCGCCGGCTTCCTGGGGATGATGTACTACTTCGTGCCCAAGCAGGCCGGTCGTCCGGTTTACTCCTATCGCCTCTCCATCGTGCACTTCTGGGCGTTGATCTCCCTCTATATCTGGGCAGGTCCGCATCACCTGCACTACACCGCACTGCCTGACTGGGCCCAGTCACTGGGCATGGTGATGTCCCTGATCCTGTTTGTCCCCTCCTGGGGCGGCATGATCAATGGCATCATGACCCTCTCCGGTGCCTGGCACAAACTGCGTTATGACCCCATCCTGCGCTTCCTGATCGTCTCCCTCTCTTTCTACGGCATGTCGACCTTCGAAGGCCCGATGATGGCAATCAAAACCGTCAACGCCCTCTCCCACTACACCGACTGGACCGTCGGTCACGTGCACTCCGGTGCGCTGGGCTGGGTTGCCATGGTCTCCATCGGTGCTGTCTATCACCTGATCCCGAACCTTTTCGGCCAGGGCCGGATGTACAGCGTCAAGCTGATCAACGTTCACTTCTGGCTGGCGACAGTGGGCACCGTGCTCTACATCGTTGCCATGTGGATTTCCGGCGTGATGCAGGGCCTGATGTGGCGAGCAGTCAACGAAGACGGCACCCTGACCTACAGCTTCGTTGAAGCGCTGCAGGCATCCTATCCCTTCTATTTCGTGCGCTTCCTGGGTGGCTGCTTCTTCGTCACCGGCATGTTGCTGATGGCTTACAACGCCTATCGCACCATCACTGCGCCCAAAGGTTCTCTGGAACCTGTCGCCCAGCCAGCATGATTGAAGAGGTCAACCCATGAGCAACAATAACCGTCACGAAATATTTGAAAAAAGCGTTCCCATGCTGGTGGTCGGCATCATCTTCGCCATCAGTCTGGGGGGCCTGGTTGAAATCACCCCGCTGTTCTTCCAAAAGCAAACCACCGAGCCGGTGGAGGGCCTCAAGCCCTACACCGCTCTGCAGATGGAAGGGCGCGACATCTTCATTCGCGAAGGCTGCACCAACTGCCACAGCCAGATGATCCGTCCGTTCCGTGCCGAAACCGAGCGCTACGGTCACTACTCGGTCGCAGGTGAGAGCGTCTGGGAGCACCCCTTCCTGTGGGGCTCCAAGCGTACTGGTCCGGATCTGGCCCGTGTCGGTGGCCGTTACTCCGACGAGTGGCACAAGGTTCACCTGATCAACCCGCGCGATGTGGTACCGGAATCAAACATGCCCGCCTACCCCTGGCTTGATACCAATGTGCTGACTGGCGAGATGACCGGCAAAAAACTGGCGCTGTTCCGCGATCACTTCGGTGTGCCCTATACCGACGCCGATATTCAGGGTGCGGGCGAAGCCGTCAAGGGCAAAACCGAGCTGGATGCGCTGGTGGCCTATCTGCAATCACTGGGTCATGCCCTGAAATAAGGAGGCGAAAATGGACTACGGCACATTTCGCGGTCTGTATACCTTGCTGTTGATGGCCATCATGATTGGCATCATCGTCTGGGCCTACAGCAAACGCCGCAAGACCTCTTTCGACGAGGCTGCCAATCTGGTTTTTGCCGATGATGAGCAACCCGGTGCTGATAAAAAGAACGCAGGAGCGAAACAATAATGAGCACTCTGTTTAGCATTTTTGTGACTGTCATCAGTTTGGGAACCATCCTCGGCTGCTTCTTGCTGCTGATGTGGTGCCGCAAGGACAAGATGGGTGTTGAAGAAGGCAAATCGATGGGTCACTCCTTCGATGGCATCGAGGAGATCAACAACCCGCTGCCGAAGTGGTGGACATACATGTTCCTCTTCTTCATCGTCACCGGTCTGGTCTATCTGGTCGCCTTCCCGGGGCTTGGCAACTTCAAAGGCCTGCTGGGCTGGCAAAGTTCCAACCAGGACGTGCGCTCGCTGGCCGAGTCCAAGGCTGCAACCGCATCGGCAAAGGCCGAAGGTCGCGCGGTGGAGTATGACCGCGAGGTCGCCAAGGCTGACGAGATCTACGGCGCCAAGTTCCGTGAACTCACCTACGAAGCGGATGGCAAAACCTATCGTGCCATTACCGAGATCGCCAAGGATCCGGAAGCCCTGAAAGTGGGTCAGCGTCTGTTCCTGCAGAACTGCTCCCAGTGCCACGGCTCCGATGCCCGTGGTGGCCGCGGCTTCCCGAACCTGACCGACAGCGAATGGCAATGGGGCGGCCAGCCTGATCAAATCAAGACCACCATCATGGGCGGTCGTCAGGGGATCATGGCTGCCTGGGGTGAAATCCTCGGCAAAGATGGCGTTCAGGAAGTGGCCTCCTATGTGCTGAGCCTCTCCGGTCGCAAGGTCGACCTGGTGGAAGCGAAGAAAGGTGAAGCACGCTTTGCCATCTGCGCTGCCTGCCACGGGGCTGATGCCAAGGGCGGTGTTGCCGTCGGAGCGCCAGATCTGACCAACAACACCTGGCTCTACGGTGGCTCCCGCGAAGTGGTGGTACAAACCATCACCCATGGTCGTCACGGTGTGATGCCAGCCTGGAAAGACATTCTGGGTGAGGACAAGGTTCACCTGCTGGCCTCCTACGTTTACAGCCTGTCTCATCAACAGTCTGCCAAATAAGGTTCGCCCGTAACGTTGTAACATGTGATAAACACGTGATTACACAGCAAAAAGCCTCGACTCCTCGAGGCTTTTTGTTATCTTGTGTTGCGTAAAAACCATCTTCCACGTTAATCATTCGTTTCATGGCAGTAGCAATCATGACCCAACCTCTCTCCAAACCGTGGTATCGCCAATTCTGGCCCTGGTTTATCATCGCCCTCCCCACTGCCGCCGTTGTCGGCAGCATCGCCACCGCCATCATCGCCAGCAAGGATGGGGTCAATCTAGTAGCCGAGGACTATTACAAACAAGGGAAAGAGATCAATCAGGACTTGAGCAAGTTTGACCGCTCCGAAGCGCTCAATATCCGCTTTGGGCTGGAAGTTGACGGCAACGAGCTGACCCTCAAACCTATCAGCGGCGATATTCCTGCCGGGCAAGCTCTCTATCTTTCATTGTTTCACCCGACCTTGGCCGGTCAGGACAGCGAACACATGATCACCGCCGATGCGAGCGGCACCTATCGCCTCCATTTCGACAAGCCGCTGGTCGGCAAGTGGCACATTCGGGTCGATGCCTTCGATCACCAATGGCGATTGCAAGAGACCGTCCAGCTGCCCACCCTGGCCCCTGTCGAACTCGACCCGAAAGGACGCTAAGCCATGACCGGCTGTTCTCACTGTGGCGAGCCGGTGTTCGCCAGCGCCCCTGCTGCTTGCATTCTGCATTCAGGGGGGTATAACGCATGACCCCCTGCTTTCACTGTGGCGAGCCGGTACCCGCCAATAGTGGCTATTCCCTCGAGATAAAGGGGATTGTTCGCCCCATGTGCTGCCCCGGTTGTCAGGCTGTGGCAGAAACCATCATGGAGTGCGGCCTCGCCAGTTACTACGATCACCGCACCGCACCCGGCACCAAGGGGGATCTGGTGCCCGAGGAGCTGGCTGCCCTCATCCACTACGATCTGGCAGAAGTGCAACAGGAGTTTGTCACCGACAACGGTACCCTTCGCGAAATCCAGCTGACAGTTGAAGGGCTCAGCTGCGCCGCCTGTGCCTGGCTTATCGAACGCCACCTGATGACCCTTGGCGGCCTGCGCTACATCAACGTCAACACCACCACACACCGGGCCCGCATCAAGTGGGATCCGAACCAGCTCTCCCTGAGTGACATCCTCAAGGGATTTGCCCAGATCGGCTATCGCGCCTATCCGTTCCAGACCCATCAACAGGAGGCGCTCTACGCCAAAGAGGTGCGCAGCTATATGTTCCGGCTGGCACTGGCAGGGCTTGGCTCGATGCAGGTGATGATGTGCGCCGTGGCTCTCTACATGGATCTCTTCATCAGCGTTGAAGATGAGTTCATGGTCTACTTCAAGTGGATAAGCCTGCTGCTCTCCACCCCCATCATGATCTACTCGGCCCAGCCCTTTTACGTGGGGGCCTGGCGCAGCCTGAAGCAGGGTCACCTGTCGATGGATGTGTCGGTGTCGCTGGCGCTGATCGGGGCTTTTATCGCCTCCATGTGGGCCACCGTGTTCAATACCGGTGAGGTCTATTACGACTCCATCACCATGTTCGTCTTCTTCCTGCTGCTGGGACGCTTTCTCGAGTTGCGGGCCCGGCGCAAGGCGTCGGAGTCGAGTTCCAACCTGGCCAGACTGGTGCCCATCATGGCGACCCGCATCGATGATGAAGGGGAACATGAGGTAGCGGCCAAGACCTTGCAGGTCGGCGATCGGGTACGTGTGCTGGCTGGCGCCACCTTGCCGGCGGACGGCATCATTGTCGAAGGACAAGCCAGCCTCAACGAATCCATGCTGACCGGTGAACAGCTGCCCCTGCTCAAACAGCGCGGTGATCAGGTCTATGCCGGCACCATCAACACGGATGCGCCGCTGCAGATCCGGGTCAGCCACCGCATCGAAGAGTCGCGGATCGCCCAGATCATGCGGCTGCAGGATCACGCCCTCGATGACAAACCAGCCATCGCCCAGATGGCGGATCAGCTGTCGCGCCACTTTATTCTGGTGCTGCTGATCATTGCCGCCGCGGTCTGGACCTTCTGGCACTTCCATCAACCGGATCAGGCGTTCTGGGTCACTCTCGCCGTGCTGGTCGCAACCTGCCCCTGTGCCCTGTCGCTGGCCACCCCGACGGCACTGACCTCGGCCACCGCCAATCTGACCCGCAACGGCATTCTGCTGCGCCGTGGTCATGTGCTGGACGTGCTGACCAAGGCCAACCGGATCGTGATGGACAAGACCGGCACCCTGACCACAGGGGAGATCAGTCTGACAGGCACCACCACCTTGGCAGAGATGGACGAGACGCACTGCCTCGCCATCGCCCGGGCCATGGAGGCGCAATCCGAACACCCCATAGCTCGCGCCTTCCGGCTGCCCACCGACAGCATCGCCGTGTTGCCATCCGCCCGCGAGATCACCCCGGTCATCGGTCACGGCATCACAGCGCTGGTGGATGGCGTACGCTACCGCATCGGCAGTGCCCGCTGGCTTGGGCTGGATCCGGCGCAAGAGCATGGCCGCGGTCTGGCTATCTATCTGGCCGACGAGCAGCAGGTATTGGCCCGCTTCAATCTGGAAGATACCCTGCGCCCCGATGCCAGGGCGCTGATCGCGGCATTCAAGGCAGCTGGTCTGCAAACTACCGTGCTGACTGGTGACAGCTCTCTGCAAGCAGAAGAGATTGCCCGCGAGCTGGGAGTGGATGAGCTGGTCAAGGGGGTCTCACCCGATGGCAAGCTGGCCTACCTCAAGGCCCGGGAAGCCCAAGGGGATATCAGCATCATGGTGGGCGATGGCATCAACGACGCGCCGGTACTGGCTGGCGCTCACGCCTCGTTTGCCATGGCTGGTGGCACCGATCTGGCGAAAAACAGCGCCGATGCCATCCTGCTGGCCGATGACCTGAGCCGACTGCTCGAGGCCAGAGTGCTGGCAATGCGTACCCGCAAGATCATCATCGAGAACTTCGCCTGGTCCATCGGTTACAACCTGCTGGTGTTACCGCTCGCGGCCTGCGGCTGGCTGCCCCCCTATCTGGCGGCGGCGGGCATGTCGCTAAGTTCACTCATCGTAGTAACCAACTCCATGCGCCTCAACCGATGAGACCGGTGGCGGAAAATAGCTGAAAATGTGGCCTGCCTCCGATGCTGGCCACATTTCTAATTGATAGCGGCTGGCCCTCTGCCCGAACAGGGTTACCATAGGGGACGCTTGCCAAGGATGAACGCCAAGGTACCTCTCATGAATATAATTTTTGTCCTGATCCCCATCGCTATCCTGTTTGTGATCATCGCTGGGGTCGTCTTCTTCTGGGCCATTCGCTCCGAACAGTTTGAAGATCTCGACCGGCAGGGTTCCAACATCCTGTTTGACGAAGAGCAACCCACCCACAAACCCGCAAAGCCTGCTGACAATGACCCACAACCTTGACCTGGCCGGCGCCCTGCTGGTCGGACTGGCAGGCTCCGCCCACTGCATCGGCATGTGCGGGGGTGTCTCTGCCGCGCTCTCCATGGCGATCCCCGCCAACAAACAGCATTTTTGGGGGCGACTCGCCTATCTGCTCAACTACAACCTCGGCCGGATCCTGAGCTATGTCATTGCAGGTGCCCTGGTGGGCGGCCTGCTCGCCACCACCAGCGAGCTGGGGGCTGGCAAACACGCCATCGCCGGATTGCGCTTGGTGGCTGCGCTATTGATGATTGCGCTTGGCCTTTATCTGGCGGGCTGGTGGCAAGGGATCTTGCTGCTGGAGCGGCTCGGCGCCAGACTTTGGCCCCGAATCAAACCGCTGGCGGGCAAGTTTCTCCCCTTCACCTCACCGCTGCAGGCATTGCCCTTTGGCATGGTGTGGGGCTGGCTGCCCTGCGGGCTGGTCTACTCCATGTTGACCTGGAGCGCGGCGGCCGGTTCGGCCAGTGGCGGTGCGCTCATCATGCTCTTTTTTGGTCTCGGCACCCTGCCCACCTTGTTCGCGTTGGGCGGGCTTGCCGACCGCCTGAGATACTGGCTCACCCTGCGCAGTTTGCGCCTTGGCGGGGCCCTGCTGCTCATTTTGTTCGGGGTACATACCTTCTGGATTGGCATTGCTTCCTTTTGAAACCCTATCCAAAACGGATGAGTTGATGGTAAACTTGTTTGATATAAATCAATTATTCGTATGAGCCTATGATCCCGGAAAAGAAACCTGGCAGACGTATCCAGAGCGGTGGCTGTGCAATTCATTGCCAGGATTGCAGCATCAGTCAGCTCTGTATTCCCTTCACTCTGAACGACAACGAGCTTGATCAGCTGGACAGCATCATCGAGCGCAAGAAGCCGATCCAGAAGGGTGAAGAGCTGTTCAAGGCTGGCGATGAGTTCAAATCGCTCTATGCCATCCGTTCCGGGACCATCAAGTCTTACACCATCACCGAGCAAGGGGATGAGCAGATCACTGCGTTCCACCTCGCTGGCGATCTGGTCGGTTTTGATGCCATCAACAAGCAGGCCCACCCCTCCTTCGCCCAGGCGCTGGAAACGGCCATGGTGTGCGAGATCCCCTTTGAAGTGCTGGACGATCTCTCCGGCAAGATGCCCAAACTGCGCCAGCAGATCATGCGTCTGATGAGCAGCGAAATCATGGGCGATCAGGAGATGATCCTGCTGCTCTCCAAGAAAAATGCTGAAGAGCGCCTCGCCGCCTTCCTGCACAATCTGTCGGTACGCTTCTCCGAGCGCGGTTTCTCCGCCAAGGAGTTCCGTCTCTCCATGACCCGTGGTGACATTGGCAACTATCTGGGTCTGACCGTCGAGACCATCAGTCGTCTGCTCGGCCGTTTCCAGAAGTCCGGTCTCATCAGCGTTAAAGGCAAATACATTACCGTGCTGGATCAGGTCGCCCTTGGCATGATGGCCGGAGCTACTCGCCCGCCCTGCGGCTGATTTTTTCGCTTACCCTCTCGCTTTTCTCCTGCTTTCCCTGCCGGATCCTTTCCTCTGGAATGTGATCCGGTACGTTCCCCATACCCTCCTCCTGCGCTAAGCTGTAATGGCTAAGATTCTGCTGTCATTGGACTTTTCCAAGGAGGAGAAGATGGTCAAATATCAGAATATTCTGGTGGTTATCAATCCAGAAGAGGAGCGTCAAATCGCCCTCGAACGGGCAGTCAAAGTCGCCGAGCTGGACGAAAACGCCCATCTGACCCTGCTGCTCACCATCTATGACTTCTCGTATGAAATGACTGCCATGCTCTCGGTGGACGAGCGGCAAGAGATGCGTGATGGCGTCATTTCACAGCGACGTGAGTGGCTGGACGAGATCCTGACCCCCTATCGGGCACAGGGGATAGAGTGCGAAGTGAAAGTGGTCTGGCACAATCGTCCCTTCGAGTGCGTGATCCAGGAGGTGCTGGAGCAGCGACACGATCTGGTGGTCAAAGCCACTCACCATCACAGCTTCCTGCAAACCTTCATCTTTACCCCCACCGACTGGCACCTGCTGCGCAAATGCCCCTGTCCGGTGCTGCTAGTCAAAGAGGGTCACTGGCAACGGGGCGGCAACATCATCGCCGCCATCAACTGCTCAAGCGACGATCCGGATCAGAAACTGCTCAACGAACGGATCACCCAGGAGGGGAGCGACATCGCCGAGCTGCTGGGCTCCAACCTTTATCTGGTCAACACCTACCCGGGCACCCCGGTCAACGTGGCCATCGAGCTGCCGGAGTTTGATCCCAACGCCTACAACGAGGCGATCCGCAAACACCACGAAAGCCTGCTGCTAAGCCATGCCGACAAGTTCGGGATCGGTCATCTCTGGACCCGGGTAGCTGAAGGACTACCGGAAGAGGTGTTGCCGGATATGGCCGAAGAGCTCAAGGCGACCCTGATGATCATGGGCTGTGTCGGCCGTACCGGGCTTTCTGCTGCTCTGCTCGGCAATACCGCCGAACATGTGATTGACCGCCTCTCCTGCGACATCCTGATCCTCAAACCGGCGGACTACAGCTGTCCGGTCGACAGTCGTCGCAATCAATCATAAGGTGCCTGGCACCTTGCCCTCCCCCGGGACATGGCTATAATAACGCGCTTATTTGTGTCCCGGGTTTTACGAGCATGCTAGAAGAGCTGAACGCCAAAGAAAAATACAGTTTTAACAAACTGCAGAAGCGCCTGCGGCGCAACGTGGGTCAGGCCATTGCCGACTTCAACATGATTGAAGAGGGCGACAAGGTCATGGTCTGCCTCTCCGGCGGCAAGGACAGCTTCGGTATGCTCGACATACTGATGAGCCTCAAAGCCAGTGCCCCCATCCATTTCGATCTGGTTGCCGTCAACCTGGATCAGAAGCAGCCCGGTTTCCCCGAGCATGTGCTGCCCGAGTATCTGGATTCCCTCGGCATCGAGTACAAGATTGTTGAAGAGGATACCTACTCCATCGTCAAGGAGAAGGTACCGGAAGGCAAAACTACCTGCTCTCTTTGCTCACGGCTGCGCCGCGGTATTCTCTACCGCACCGCCCAAGAGCTGGGTTGCACCAAGATTGCCCTTGGCCACCACCGCGACGACATCCTCGAGACCCTGTTCCTCAACATGTTCTACGGTGGCAAGCTCAAGTCCATGCCGCCCAAGCTGGTGAGCGACGATGGCAAGAACGTGGTGATCCGCCCGCTGGCCTACTGCAAAGAGAAGGATCTGATCCGCTACGCCGACGTCAAAGCCTTCCCCATCATTCCATGCAACCTGTGCGGCTCGCAGGAGAACCTGCAGCGTCAGGCCATCAAACAGATGATGCAGGATTGGGATCGCCGCTTCCCCGGTCGTATCGAAACCATGTTCACCGCCATTCAGGACGTGATCCCGAGCCACCTGCTCGACCACAAGCTGTTTGACTTCAAGAGCATCAACCGCGACTCCGGCATCATCGATGGCGGCGACAAGGCCTTTGATCCGCCCGAGATGCCAAAGGCGCCGCTGCTGGATATCGACGAGATGGACATGCTGGATGTGATTGAAGTGCGCTAAGCCGCGCTCACAGGGCAAACGCCACACAATAAAAAAGGAGCGAACATCGCTCCTTTTTTGCTTTCTTGACCTGCCTGTTACCAACGTGACAACACCATCGGCATCAGTCCTTGTGCAGCCAGGGGGTCAGTCGCAGCACGTCACCCTGCAGGCGCAGTTGCCCGGCAGCGAACGCGGCCAGTTGCTCATTGCTTAGCAGCAGGTGGCCTTCCTGCCAGGGCAGCGCTTCCTGACGGGCGCCATCAATCAGATAAGCAGTGCCGCTCTGCTGCACCAGGGTAATGCGTACCCCTTCCATCTTCGGCAGGAAGTGCTTGCCGACCATGCCCGCCATCTTGTCGAGCAGCGACTGCATCTGCTGCTGACGGGCCGCCAGCTCGGCCAGCGGCAGCTCGGGCCCGTTCGGTGCGTCAGCCATCACCTGTACCGTCATATCGCATGTAGCGTGCTCTTCTTTCAGGCCGACGGTCACGATCCCCTTGTCGAGGTTGAGATCCTCATCAAAAGGCAGGCGCAGTTCGCTATCGATTGTTACCTCGCCCGCAACCTCCTTGCTGTCGGTTGCAACCCGGGCAAAGGTGAGGCCACAGCGCTGACCATTTTGCGGATCGGTCAGATAAAACCCCAGTCTGGCGTGACCAAACTCCCCTTTGGCAAAGGTCTTCATCTGGCTGTAGAAGGTGCTGTATTGCAGATCCAGCACCGGCTCAGCCAGCGCCAGCCCTGGCAGCAAGAGCGTGGCCAGCAGGCTCTGGCGCACAGCCTTGGTCACTCCATATCGACGGGTCATTCAACGTCCTTTTGCATCATGCATTGAAATGGTTGGGGCCTTCTGTCACCTCGTTAACCTCTACCCCCACCCCGCAGAGATCCCGATAGAGGATCCCCTTGCAGTTGAAATAGAGCGGTGCCACCCAGATAAGCCCCAACCCCATGGGGATCAGAGCCAGGAAGAAGAGCGCGGTCATCACGCCGTGGAACAGCACAATGCTGGGCCAGCCGCGCGCAAAGAGCTTGAGAGAGACCAGAATGGCCTGGGGCGGAGTCAGGCCGCGCTCCAGCACCAGCGGGACGGTAAAGAGCAGCCCCATACCGATCAGGGCCGAGGGAATGAAAGAGAGTACGGCGGGCAATCCCAGCAGATCGAATAGCGGGCCAAACAGGCTGGTGAGCAGACTGCCAAGCAGGCTCAACATGCCGAGGCGTACAAAGTGGCGGAAGAAGTCGAACACCTGGTTGGCGCGGGCACGCACCCCGACCGACTGCTGCAACCCCAGCATATCGAGGGAGCTGGTCATGGGGGCCATCACCACCGTCATCAGCAGGCTCAGTACCATGGCCACATTCATCTGGCTGTCATCCCCCAGATAGGGCAACAGCAGCACATTGCTAAGCAGGATCCAGATCGCCGTCACCCCGACAATCGCCAGCAGCAGGCCAAATCCGGTACGGCGGGTCTGTTGCCATCCCTCCTGGATGACCCCTTTCAGATCAAGGCGGTAGCCCTGGTTCAGAGACTGCTCAAGGGAGCCGCCAATACGCATTTTATTACTCAATTGACTATCCAATATCGAAAACGACCAAATCAGGTGGCACATTATAGCGATTTGGTCTGCTATTCGTAGCCGTTTTTCCTGCGCACTTGCGGCTAATTCGGGCCAAAAAGCCTTTAATTTCATGTGTCGGCTGCATAGAATGCGGCCCTCTTTCAACACGATGGCCACTGGCTGGGGTGAGACTGGCGGATGATGAACAATCCACAGGTAATTGTCGCGCTGAACAAGATCAGCAAAAAATACGATGGCAAGGTGATCCTGAGTGACCTTGACCTTGAAATCTATGACGGTGAATTTCTTACCCTGCTGGGCCCTTCCGGCTGTGGCAAGACCACCCTGCTGCGCCTGCTGGCCGGGCTCGAATCGGTCGACGGTGGCACCATTCATCTGGCCGGTGACGAGATCACCCATATCCCCGCCGAACACAGGCACATCAACACCGTGTTTCAGAGCTATGCGCTCTTCCCCCATATGACGGTGTTTGAAAACGTCGCCTTTGGCCTCGAGATGCAGAAAGTGCCTGCCAGCGAGATCCGCCAGCGGGTCGAGGAGACCCTCGCCATGGTACAGCTCACCGAGCTGGCCAATCGCCGCCCGGATCAGCTCTCCGGCGGGCAGCAGCAACGGGTCGCCATTGCCCGCGCCGTGGTCAACAAGCCCCGCCTGCTGCTGCTCGACGAATCCCTCTCGGCGCTCGACTACAAGCTGCGCAAGCAGATGCAGAGCGAGCTCAAGGCGCTGCAGCGTCGCCTTGGTATCACCTTTGTCTTCGTTACCCATGATCAGGAAGAGGCACTCACCATGTCTGATCGCATCCTGGTGATGGAAGGCGGCAAGATCATCCAGCGCGGCACCCCGCGCGATATCTACGAATCGCCAGCCAATCTGTTCGTGGCCCGCTTTATCGGCGAGATCAACGTGATGGATGGCAAGCTGATCAGCCAGCGCGAGCCCGGTATCTGGCAGGCGGAGGTAGAGGGGCGCGAATGTCTGCTTCATACCACCTTGCCGTTCCAGCCTGACGACAAGGTGCTGGTACTGCTGCGCCCGGAAGATCTGCGCATTCTCGATCAGGATGACGATCAAAGTGGCGCGCTGCGGGGCAACATCCGCGAGCGCAACTACAAGGGGGCGACGCTGGATTCGGTGATCGAACTCGAAAGCGGCAAACAGCTGCTTATCTCAGAGTTCTTCGACGAGGATGACCCCGACTTTGACTACCGTCTGGGTCAGGAGGTGGCGATCCACTGGGTCGACAGCTGGGAGGTGGTGCTGCCCTATGAGCCTCACTAATCTGCGGGTAGCGCACAGCTTTGCCCACAACGGCTTTCGCAACGGGGCCATCGCGCTGATCCTCGGCTGGCTGACGCTGTTTGTCTTCCTGCCCAACCTGATGATCATCGGTGTCAGCTTCCTCACCCGTGACGAGTCCGAGCTTATCGCACCGCTCTTTACCCTGAGCAACTATGGCCGCCTGCTGGACCCCCTCTATTTCGAGGTGCTGCTCCACTCCCTCTGGCTGGCGCTGCTCGCCACCGCCATCTGCCTGCTGGTGGGCTACCCCTTTGCCTGGCTGCTGGCTCATCTGCCAGCGCGTATCCGCCCGCTGCTGCTGTTTCTGGTGGTGGTGCCGTTCTGGACCAACTCCCTTATTCGCACCTATGCGCTTAAAGTGCTGCTCGGCACCCGGGGGCTGATCAATGGCTGGCTGCTGGATCTGGGGCTTATCGAGCGACCGCTGCAGATGATGTATACCGAGGTAGCCGTCATCATCGGGCTGGTCTACGTACTGCTCCCCTTTATGGTGCTGCCGCTCTACTCCAGCATCGAGAAGCTGGATGGCCGTTTGCTGGAGGCGGCGCGAGATCTTGGCGCCAACGGCTGGCAGCGGCTGGTGCGGATCATCTTGCCCCTCACTCTGCCCGGCATCATCGCCGGTTGTCTGCTGGTGTTCCTGCCCGCCATGGGGATGTTCTATGTCTCAGATCTGCTGGGGGGTGCCAAGCACCTGCTGATCGGCAACCTGATCAAGACCCAGTTCCTCAACAGCCGTGACTGGCCCTTTGGCGCCGCCATCAGCGTGATGTTGACGGTGCTGATGGCGCTGTTGGTCTACTGCTACTGGCGGGCGGGCAAGCTGCTCAGCAAGAAGGGGGAGCTGGCATGATGCGCGCACTGAAGGCTCTGTTCTTGCTGCTGGTGTTTGGCTATCTCTATGTACCCATCGGGGTGCTGATCGCCAACTCCTTCAACCTGTCGAAATATGGCATCGACTGGCGCGGCTTTACCCTGGGCTGGTATGAGAAGCTGTTTGCCAGCGCCAGCCTGATGCAGGCGGCCCAGCACTCCCTGACCATCGCCGCCCTCACCGCCACCGCGGCCACCCTGATCGGCACCCTCACCGCCGTGGCGCTGTTTCGCTACCGCTTTCGCGGCAAACAGTACGTGAGCGGCATGCTGTTCGTGGTGATGATGTCCCCCGATATCGTGATGGCCATCTCCCTGCTGACCCTGTTTGTGGTGACCGGCATTACGCTGGGCTTCTGGTCGCTGCTGATCGCCCACATCACCTTCTGCCTGCCGTTCGTGGTGATCACCGTCTACTCGCGGCTGTGCGGTTTTGATGTGCGGATGCTGGAGGCTGCACGGGATCTAGGGGCTGGCGAGTGGATCATCCTGCGCCGCATCATACTGCCACTGGCACTGCCGGCAGTGATGGCGGGCTGGCTGCTCTCCTTTACCCTGTCGCTGGATGACGTGGTGGTGAGCTCCTTTGTGACCGGCCCGGCCTACGAGATCCTGCCGCTCAAGATCTACTCCATGGTCAAGGTGGGGGTCTCCCCCGAGGTCAACGCCCTGGCCACCCTGATGCTGGTCGCCTCCCTCGGGATGGTGCTGCTGGCGCAACTGTTACTGCGTAAACGGCAGGGTTGACCCTGCCCGTTTCGTCCCCGCCATCTTTGGCGAACTCTGTCACGGTAGGCCGCAAGGCCCCATAACCCCAAGGAGTTGTTGATGACAATCCAACACAAGGCCAGCGCCCTGCTGGCAGCCGCCCTCACCCTCACCACCCCGCTGCTGAGCCAGAGCGCTCACGCGGCCGACGACAAGGTGGTCTACTTCTACAACTGGTCGGAATATGTGCCGGATGGCCTGCTGGAGCAGTTCCAGCAAGAGACCGGTATCAAGGTGATCTACTCCACCTACGAATCCAACGAGACCCTCTACGCCAAGCTGAAAACCCATGGCGACGGCTATGACGTGGTGGTGCCCAGCACCTACTTCATCTCGAAAATGGCCAAAGAGGGGATGCTGCAGCCGCTGGATCGCGCCCAGCTGCCCAACTTCAAGCATCTCGACCCTACCCTGCTCAACCACGAGTACGACCCGGACAACCGCTACTCCATCCCCTATATCTGGGGCGCAACCGGGATCGGCACCAACACCGATATCATCGAACAGCCGGTCACCAGCTGGAAGCAGCTCTGGGCACCGGAGTGGAAAGAGAGCCTGCTGCTGATGGACGATGCCCGCGAGGTGTTCCATATCGCGCTGGTGCAGCTGGGCTACAGCCCCAACACCCGAGACAAGGCGCAAATTGCCGAAGCATTCGAATACCTGAAAAAGCTGATGCCCAACGTCAAGGCGTTCAACTCCGACAACCCGGCCGACCCCTTTATCGCCGGTGAGGTCAATATCGGCATGCTGTGGAACGGCTCGGCCTACGGCGCCCAGCGCGAATACCCCTCCATCCAGATGACCTACCCCGAAGAAGGCGCCGTGCTCTGGATGGACAACCTCGCCATCCCGGCCAGGGCCAAGCATGTGAAAGAGGCCCATGCCCTGATCAACTTCCTGATGCGCCCCGATGTGGCCGCCAAGGTGGCCGAGGCGATTGGCTACCCCACCCCAGTCAAGGATGCCATTCCCCTGCTCACCCCGGCGTTTCGCAACAACCCCATGGTCTTCCCGAGCGACGAGATCAAGCGCAAGGGCGAGTTCCAGTCTGATGTGGGTGATGCCTCCCGCCTCTACGAGCAGTACTTCCTGCAGCTTAAAGCCATGGTGGCCAAAGCCGGTTAAGTCGGCGGTTAATCGGCCCTCTGACGGGCTTAATGGATAAAGGGGGCAATATTTGCCCCCTTCTCTTTTTAACCACTAGCCCCGTTTCTCAGCGCAATAATATTTTACACAGAGCGACATGGGGTACCTCAGTGAATAGCAAGATTTATGGATTGCCGCTGTGTTGCTGTGACGTTTGTCACGGCAACAAATAGGTCACTCGAATACGTCTAGACAATCAAGCCCTGTTAGTAATAACATGATTTTAAAGTGATTTAATAGTCAGCCACGGGTATAAAACAGAGTTATATGGTAGGCTATAACCGCTATCCATCCAATCTCTGTTGTGTTTTAAGGGATATATGGAACGATTTACACTATACACAATTCTTACGATCGGATTTCTTTGGGGTATTTTTACTCAACAGGATAATATCTGGTTACTAACGTATAAAATTTTCTATTTAGTACCATTCTGGGTTTACCCTTTCATACTTTCGTATGACCTATGGTTCACAATAGCTGGGAAGAACTCGAAGCAAGTCGCCGCCTACTACAAATCTATTTCGTTAGATCTAATTAATGGCGTTCTTTTAGCGGCATTTACAATTTCTCTTTTCTACCTATCTGGAATTAATTACTCTGACACCTCCATCGATATCGGTACATTTGGAGCATCTTTCATTATTTTAGGGATGTTAAAGTTAATCAAAGTATCCAGATACAAGATCGCAGGCATGCCAATTAACACCAAGTTCATATTTTTAATGGTTTTATGTATTTTTGGTTTTATCATAACTATGCTCTATTCATTATCTGACATAATAAAAGGCGAGTTTGAAATATGGCAGTCTATATGGCTTCAGATCTCGTTTTTATCAGTATCGATCTTTGTATTAGTTGAGGTTGGCAGAATAGTTTATTTTATTGAAAAAGCAGAAATGTCACCATCTCTAGGCCTTCTCACTTTTTTTGAGCGTATAGGCTCTAATCATAAATTATATGAAAATGCTACTGTACAAGCTGAAAAGTGGAACAAAGAAATTAAAATTGCTAAAGCCAAGCACTCAGCTAGATTGCGAAAAAAACGTAACATGTAACTGCACAGGAATACGCTCCTCATTTTCCTGTAAGCTCGGTGGTAGTCCCATAAAGGTATATTTTTGATGAATGAATCAATGAAAATCGCGAAAGCGCATTGCAACAAGTGCCTGCACGAAACAAAGCATTTTGTTGTGGCTGAAAGGAAAAATAGTGGAAGTGCACAAGCTGACCCACATGATCCTTACGATCAGTATGAGGTCAGTTGGTGTACAACATACACAATGCTAGAGTGTTGCGGGTGTGAAAACGTATCCCTGAAAAGGGAGTTTAATTTCTCGGAATGGGATAGTACTGAGGTTGAATATTATCCACCACAAGTGTCTAGACAGTTACCAAGATGGTACGAAGAACTCCCAGGTGAAATGGATGAGCTTCTCCAAGAAGTCTATTCAGCTTTACATGCAGATAGCCGTAGACTTGCGCTAATGGGGGCCAGAGCCTTAGTTGACATATATATGAATGAACAGTTAGGTGATATTGGTGGATTCGCAAAAAAGTTAAGTACGCTTGAAGAACGTGGGTTGATCAGCAAACCAAATAAAGAGTATTTAGAAGCCGCACTAAATGCAGGTCATGCGGCGGCTCATAGGGCGCATAAGGCAAAAGTGGCAGAGGTCAATCAAGTGATAGATATTGTTGAAAACCTTCTTCAAAATTACGTTCTTAAAGAAGCAGCTAAAAATTTGAAAGCAAAAACGCCATCTAGAGAAAACAATAGCTAACTTTAGCGGTGCATTGTCATGACCAGTTATCACTGGTGATATGTTACGGCCCCATCGTGCAATAGCGAGAAAATAGTATCGGCAAACGATAAGGCGGCCAAAGTCGATTAATTCTGCACTTTTTCATCACCCCTTAGGGGTGTAGATTGGTTATGGGGGCAAGCGTTGCCCCTCTCTTTTTTCATGACTGCCCGTGGTGCTGTGCGAAGCAATCTTTCGCCGATATCGCGGGTGGCCTGAGCCAATCAGGAGTATTCATGTCCGATCTGACCCTCTTCTTCGCCCCCGGCTCCTGCGCCGTGGCGGTCCAAATCGCACTGCTGGAAACCGGCGCCCCGTTTACTGCCCGCCAGCTCAATCTGGCTGCCGGTGAGCAGCGTTCGCCCGAATACCTCGCCATCAACCCCAAAGGGCGGGTGCCTGCCCTTGTCACCGAGCAGGGCACCCTGACCGAGACCCCGGCCCTGCTGCTCTATGTGGCACAGCGCTTCCCCGATGCCAAGCTGGCGCCGCTGGACAACCCGTTCCTGCTGGCCCGCATGCAGGAGGTCAACAGCTTCCTCGCCTCCACCGTGCATGTCTCCCACGCCCACGGTCGCCGTGGCAGCCGCTGGGCCGATGACGAGCAGGCCATTGCCGCCATGCAGCAGAAAGTCGCCAGCAATATGCGCGATGGTTTTGCCCAGATTGAGCAGCACTATCTGGCAGGCCCCTGGGTGCTGGGCGAGCAGTTCAGCGTGGCGGATATCTATCTGTTCGTGGTCGCGGGCTGGCTGAAAAGCGATGGGGTCGAGATCAGTGAATTCCCCAAGGTTGCCGATCATTATCGCCGAATGCTGAGCCGTCCGGCGGTCGCCAAGGCACTGGCCGACTAACCATAAAATCAATAGCTCGATACATAACAAGGGTGCCAGGGCTCTGCTGACACCCTTCCTGCCTCCTCCCCTGCACTTCTTCTCCCGCCTTTGAGATCGTTTTCACATTTCCGTGGTTTTGCCGTGGCCCTTCCTTAGTAAAAAGCCTATCTTTGCGCCATGACGCAACCGGTTGCGTAACCGGTTGCCTAGCGGTTCACAGATTGACGGGCCAAGGCCTGATGAGGTGCTGTATGAAACGAGGCGTACTGCTCAATGCTCCCCTGAGTGCTCTGGTGGCACAGATGGGCCACACCGACGAGATCACCGTCTGCGATGCAGGCTTGCCCATTCCGGCAGGTCCGGAGCGGATCGATCTGGCGCTGATGGCGAGCACCCCCAGCCTTGAAACCGTACTGACCGCCCTGCTCACCGATCTGGTGGTGGAGAAGGTGATCATGGCAAGCGAGATCAAGCAGATCAGTCCCGCCGCCCATCAGGCGCTGGTCGATCAGCTTGAAGCCCACGCAGCCGCCCAGGGCAAGCCCATCGCCATCGAATACTGCCTGCATGAGGAGTTCAAAACCCGTTCCCGCCAGAGCAAGGCGATCGTGCGCAGCGGCGAGGTGACTCCCTACGCCAACCTGATCCTCTGCGCCGGTGTGGCGTTCTGACATTCTTCAAAGAAGGCCTCTTCAAGGAAGCTGCAAATGAGCACAACCTCCCCCCTCTCACCCATTCTGGAGCTGACCGGGATCGTCAAGACCTTCCCCGGTGTGCGCGCCCTCGACGAAGCGGGTCTGCGGGTCTATCCGGGCCAGGTGATGGCCCTGCTCGGTGAAAATGGCGCCGGCAAATCCACCCTGATGAAGGTGCTGACCGGCATCTATCAGGCCGATGCGGGCAGTGTCAGCTACCGCGGTCAGTCGGTCCACTTCAAGGGGCCGCGCGATTCTCAGGATCAGGGGATCAGCATCATCCACCAGGAGCTGAACCTGCTGCCGGAGTTGTCGATTGCCGCCAACATCTTCCTCGGGCGCGAACCGCGCACCCGTTTTGGCAGCATCGACCACAAACAGCTGCGCGAGCGGGCAAGCGGCCTGCTGGCACGACTTGGCGTCAAACATGGGCCGGATACCCGACTCGGGGATCTCTCCATCGGCGAACAGCAGATGGTGGAGATTGCCAAGGCACTGTCGTTCGATGCCAGCGTCATCATCATGGACGAACCCACCGATGCGCTGACCGATACCGAGACCGAGCAGCTGTTCAAGGTGATCCGCGAGCTGCGTGAGCAGGGTTGCGGCATCGTCTATATCTCCCACCGCCTCAAAGAGATCTTCGAGATCTGCGATCGGGTCACTGTGCTGCGCGATGGCAAGTGGATTGGTGAGAAGGCGGTGAGCGATCTGGATGAAGACAAGATCATCGAGATGATGGTGGGTCGCCGTCTGGAAGAGCAGTATCCGCGCCTTGAGCGCGAGCTTGGCCCCGTCAGCCTGCAGGTGAAGGATCTGGCTGGTCCCGGCGTGCGCGGGGTGAGCTTCTCCCTGCGTCAGGGGGAAATTCTGGGCTTTAGCGGCCTGATGGGCTCCGGCCGTACCGAGCTGATGAAGCTGATCTACGGCGCCAGCCCCATCAGCGCCGGTGAAGTGCAAGTTGACGGCCATGCTCTGGTGCCCAAAAGCCCGGCCGACGGGTTGGCCGCAGGCATCGCCTATATCTCTGAAGATCGCAAGGGGGATGGGCTGGTGCTGGAGCTGTCGGTGCGCGAAAACATGAGTCTGTGCGCTCTCGACGAGTTCATCAGCAACGGCAAGATCGACGGCAAGGCCGAACGGCAGGCGGTGAGCGACTATGTGCGCCTGTTCAACATCAAGACCCCGAGTCAGGATCAGCTGATAAAGCTGCTCTCCGGCGGCAACCAGCAGAAGGTGGCCATCGCCAAGGGGCTGTTGACCCGGCCCAAGGTGCTGATCCTCGACGAGCCGACCCGCGGCGTCGACGTGGGGGCGAAGAAGGAAATTTATCAGCTGATCAACCAGTTCAAGAAGGAGGGGATGAGCATCATTCTGGTCTCCTCCGAGATGCCGGAAGTGCTCGGCATGAGTGATCGCATCATGGTGATGCACGAAGGGCGCATCAGCGCAGAGTTCAACACCCGCGATGCCAATCAGGAGAAGCTGATGGCGGCGGCAGTCGGTAAACAGTGGCAAGCAGAGCAAGAGGCATCCCAATGACAACCCAAACCCTTTCCCGCCGTGGCGTCATGAGCAAGGCGTGGTGGATCGAGAACAAATCCCTGGTCGCGCTGCTGGTCCTGATTGGTGTGGTCTCCTTTCTGAGCCCCAACTTCTTCACCGCCGACAACCTGCTCAACATCCTACGCCAGACCTCGGTCAACGCCATCATGGCGGTCGGCATGACGCTGGTTATCCTTACCGCCGGTATCGATCTGTCGGTCGGCTCGGTACTGGCCCTGTGCGGTGCGCTGGCTGCCACCATGGTCGCCATGGAGCTGCCGATCTGGCTGGTGGTGCCCCTCACTCTGGGTGCCGGTGCCCTGCTGGGTGGTGTCAGCGGCCTCATCATTGCCAAGGGCAAGGTGCAGGCATTTATCGCCACCCTGGTCACCATGACCGCCCTGCGCGGTATCACCATGGTCTATACCGAGGGCCGCCCCATCTCCACCGGTTTCAGTGACGGCGCCGATCACTTTGCCTGGCTCGGTACCGGTTACCTGTTCGGTCTGCCAGTGCCCATCTGGCTGATGGCCATCGTCTTCCTGCTCGCCTGGTTCATGCTCAACCACACCCGTCTCGGTCGCTACATCTACGCCCTGGGCGGTAACGAATCTGCGACCCGCCTCTCAGGTATCAATGTGGCTCGGGTGAAGCTGGCGGTGTATGGTCTGTGCGGCGCACTCTCGGCACTGGCAGGGCTTATTGTTACCTCTCGCCTCTCCTCTGCCCAGCCCACTGCGGGCATGGGTTATGAGCTGGATGCCATCGCTGCGGTGGTGCTGGGTGGTACCAGCCTGATGGGCGGCAAGGGCCGCATCATGGGGACCCTGATCGGTGCCCTGATCATCGGCTTCCTGAACAACGCCCTCAACCTGCTCGATGTATCGTCCTATTACCAGATGATCGCCAAGGCCAGCGTGATCTTGCTTGCCGTGATGATCGATAACAAAAGCAATCGTTAATAACGTACGACATGCCACACACAAGGAATGAAATGATGAAAAAGCTCAATACCCTGCTCGCTGCCGCCATCATGTCCGTGCTGGGCACCGCCCAGGCCGCCGATCAAACCCTGGCCATGGTGGTCTCCACCCTCAACAACCCCTTCTTTGTCACTATGAAAGAGGGTGCTGAAGCCAAAGCCAAAGAGCTTGGTTACGAGCTGGTGGTACTGGACTCCCAGAATGACCCGGCCAAAGAGCTCTCCAACATGGAAGATCTCACCGTACGCAAGGTCGGCGCCATCCTGATCAACCCCACCGACTCCGAAGCGGTTGGCAACGCCATTCGTCTGGCCAACCGCGCCAGCATCCCGGTACTGACCCTGGACCGCGGCGCCGCGCAGGGGGAGGTCAAGGCCCACATTGCCTCCGACAACGTGGCGGGCGGCAAGCTGGCCGGTGACTTCATCACCGAAAAACTGGGTACCGGCGCCAAGGTCATTCAGCTGGAAGGGATTGCCGGTACCTCCGCCGCCCGCGACCGTGGCGAAGGTTTTGCCCTAGCCGTGGCGGCCAACAAGCTGCAGGTGCTGGCTTCCCAGCCTGCCGACTTTGACCGTACCAAGGGTCTGAACGTCATGGAAAACCTGCTGGCCGCCCATCCGACCGTACAGGCTGTGTTCGCCCAGAACGACGAGATGGCGCTGGGTGCCATCCGCGCGGTACAAGCTGCCGGCAAAGAGGTAATGATCGTCGGTTTCGACGGCACTGACGATGGCAAAGCCGCCGTAGCCAAGGGTAAACTGGCCGCCACCGTGGCCCAGCAGCCTGCCCTGATCGGTGCCATCGGCGTCGAGACTGCCGACAAGGTGCTGAAAGGTCAACCGGTAGAGAAATCCATTCCGGTACCGCTGCAAGTGGTCAGCAAATAAATCACAAGGGGGAGGCTCGCCTCCCCTTTTCCCTTTCGTTCAGGTGCCTCCCGGCTTGAGCTCACTCCATCACAGTGTTCAAGCCAAGATGCATCAGGAGTAGTCAACATGAATCGTCTCGTCGTTCTGGGCAGTGTCAATGCAGACCATGTGCTGCGCGTACCCCACTTTCCTCGCCCGGGTGAAACCCTGACCGGTCACAGCTATCAGGTGGTGCCCGGTGGCAAGGGGGCCAATCAGGCGGTTGCGGCCGCCCGTCTCGGTGCCCCCGTCTCCTTTATCGCCCGCATCGGTGATGACGCCATCGGTCACCAGATGAAGAGCGGCTTTGCCAAAGATGGCATCGACGTCAGCGCCGTCGAACTCGATCCCAAGCTCCCGACCGGTATCGCCATCATCTATGTGAGCGATGAGGGGGAGAACAGCATCGGTATCTCCGCCGAAGCCAACGGGGCCATCACCCCTGCCGTGGTGAAAAACCACGAAGCGATGATCGCCGACGCCCACACCCTGCTGTTGCAACTGGAAGTGCCGCTGGAGAGCGTCCATGAGGCTGCACGCCTGGCTCGCGCCCATGGCACCCGGGTGGTGCTTAACCCCGCCCCTGCCCGTCCGCTCTCAAGCGAACTGCTGGCTCTGGTCGACCTTATCACCCCCAACCAGACCGAGGCCGAGCTGTTGACCGGCGTCAAAGTCACCGATGAAGCGAGTGCCCGCGAGGCGGCCGCCCGCTTCCACCAGATGGGTATTGCGGACGTGATGATCACCCTGGGGTCGCAGGGGGTCTATTGCAGCAACGCCCAGCAGCAACAGCTGATACCGGGCTTTCGGGTCAAGGCGGTGGATACCACAGCCGCAGGCGATACCTTCAACGGCGCCCTGCTGGCGGCGGAACTGGCGGGTGCCGATTTCCACAGCGCGGTGCGCTTTGCCCACGGGGCGGCGGCACTCTCCGTCACCCGATTCGGTGCCCAGAGCTCCATCCCGAGCAAGCAGGAGGTCGACGCCTTCCTGCTTGAGCAGACTGCGCAGGGGAACTGATGGCCAATATCAAGGAGGTGGCGGCGCTGGCGGGGGTCTCCACCACCACCGTCTCCCATGTCATCAACGAGACCCGTTTCGTGGCCGAGGAGACCCGCGAACGGGTCTTTGCGGCCATGCGTGATCTCAACTATGCCCCGAGTCTGGTGGCCCGCAGCCTTAAGGTGAAGGAGACCAACAGTATCGGCATGCTGGTCACCACCTCCAGCAACCCCTTCTTTGCCGAAGTGGTGCGCGGGGTGGAACGTTACTGCTTCGAGCAGGGCTATAACCTGATGCTGGGCAACACCGAAGGGCAGGCAGAAACCGCCCTCTCCTACCTCAAGATGATGCTGCGCAAGCGGGTCGATGGCCTGCTGATCATGTGTAGCGCAGGCCAACAAGAGGTGTTCAACCAGCTCGACTGGCTCAAGAGCCTGCCGGTGGTGGTGATGGATTGGGGGCTGGTCAGCGAGGATGTGGATCTTATCGCCGACAACTCCTTCCATGGCGGTTATCTGGCGACCCGCCATCTGATTGAGCTGGGCCACACCGCCATCGGTTGCATCACAGGCCCCCACAGCCGAGCCCCCGCCAACCAGCGCCAAGCTGGCTTCGAGCAGGCGTTGCAGGAGGCGGGTCTCACGATCAATCAAGAGTGGATCCAGGAGGGTGATTTTGACTGCGCCAGCGGCCATCAGGCGATGACCCGTCTGTTGGCATTGCCCGAGCGCCCCACCGCCCTCTTTGTCTGCAACGATATGATGGCGATGGGTGCCATCAGTGCCGCCCATCAGGCGGGGCTGGTGATCCCGCGGGATATCTCCATCGTTGGCTATGACAATGTGGCACTGGCAGAATTTATGTCGCCGCCGCTCACCACCGTCAACCAGCCCAAAGAGGAGCTGGGGCGCCTCGCCGTCACCCGCCTGTTGGCGCGGATCAACGGCGAAGCGGTGGAGAACCACCTGATCACCGTCGACCCGGACCTGGTGATCAGACAATCTTGCGCCCCTCGCCCCTGATTTTCAGGGGCAACAAAAGAACAAGGCGACCCCGAGGTCGCCTTGTTTCATTCTGTCTCTTGTCGGTGCAATACCGCTTTTTGCCCTCAGGCCAGCGACCGGGTCTCCCTGACTGCCAGCACTTGCAGTGGCTCCAGCCCCAATCGTCTGGCCAGAGGTTGCAACAACTCGCCATCTTCATCACCCTGCGGCAACCAGTAGCGGACAGGCCAGCCGGCGGCCAACTGCGCCGCGGTGGTGCTGCCAATCTCTCTGAGCGCCAGAGTGCAACCCTGCTGCCGCAATCCCGCTAGCAGGGCACCATCCGGCTGTAGCGTCGGTACCAGCAACACTAGCGGCGTGCAGGAAGCCTCCGGCAAATAGGCCAGTAGATGGGTCAGCTGGGCCTGATTGTCGAGCGGGACCAGCAGTGTCCGACCATCGGCATACTGCGCCTCGTGCGTTTGCAGCACACGGGCCAACACGGGCCCCAGTACGCCGCACTCCTGCAGCCAGCGCATATGGCATGGGACTCCCTGCTCACGCCACTCAAGCGCCAATTGCCACATCTCGTTGCCCTGCCCGTCCGTCAGCGGCTGCAATGCCACTCGCAGCGGTGCTGGCTCGCGCCCCGCCAACCACTCTCGCAGCTGATGAAGCTGCTGCTGACTCAACTGCAACTGCTGCAACATGGCAGGCTCAAACCAGCTGATCGCCCCCTCCTGGCTACGCTTGGCCTGGTTAAGGGCCAGGATGGCCTGATCCAGCAACCGGGCGGCATCCTGTTGCTGCGCCTTGGCAACCCCGAGCCGACAGGCCAGATCGAAGCTGCACTCCCGGGTCACGAACTCGAAATGGAGCAGATCCACCAGCTCATGAATGGCGGTTTCCAGCGCATCATCCGCCTTGGTCAGCACCACGGCAAATTCATCTCCGCCGAGCCGGTAAGCGTGGCTGCCATGGACCTGCAGCAGCTTGTTGGCCACCATCTGCAACAGCCGATCACCGACCTGATAACCCAGCAGATCATTGACCTGCTTGAAGCGCTTGAGATCGAGCACCACCAAAGCGCTCACCTCGCCAGCATGCAGAGCGCGAGAGAGCTGCTCCTGCAGGGCACGGCGGTTGCCCAGCTGGGTCAGGGGATCGAGCAGGGCAAGCCGACGGTTCGCCAGATTGGCGCGAATGAGGGCAGCGACCAGAGCGCCACCGGTCAGTAACAGGATCAGTTGCCAGATCTGCAGCCAGAACAGGCTGTTGCGGATTTGGCTGACCGAATGCTCCCGCTCCTGGCCGGAGAGGATCTGATCCCCTATCTGTTCGATGAGACGGGTCTGGCTGGCGATCGCCTCCTGCAAGCGGGCAAGCTCAGCCCCCTCGCGCAGCGCACCGACCTCCATCTGGGGTTCGAGCTGCTTGATCTGCTCGAACAGGGTGGCCAGCACTTTGCCGAGCCCGTGCCGCTGGCGCATCTCGGCGGTTTCACTGCTGATGAGGAAGATATCGAGCCGGTTCCACAGCAGATCGTAATCGAGGCTCAGGGTCTCCATCGACAGTCTGCCAGCCCGATAGAGCTGCAGGTCGTAGAGGAAACGCTGGGATTCGAGCATTACCTGACTGATGTTCCAGTGGACATTGCGGTAGAAAGTATCGACGAGCTGCTCCTGCCGATACTGCAGATAGAGACTGCTGCCGGACGAGAGCAGAAACAGCAGCGATACAGCAACCAACAGCAGATTTTGGCGGGATAGCCCCATCAATCGACGATCTCGATACGGGTCACCTGCCACACCATGCAGTTGTGAATGGCAGGGACGTCCAGCTTGGGATAGGTGGTGAACGGGATGAGCAGCCAGAGCGGCCCCTTGTTACGCCGGGTCAGCAGTTTGCCGTCCTCCTGACGCACAAGAGTTAGCGGCACACCGTCGAACAGGGCCAGATCCACCACCTGCTGATAGCCGTTGAGGGCCGAGACGGCGATCTTGCGAGCATCCGGGATCCCTTGCGCCGCCAGCACGGCTGACAGGGTCGGCCCGCGATAGTGGTGGGCGCCCTGAGTCCAGGGGGTAGTGGTGGTGAATTCGGTCTGTGGCAAGGCGGAGAGAGCCGCCTCATCGAGGGTCACCTGCTGGCCATCTGGCAGTACCAGGGTCATCAGGGGGATGGAGGCCGATGCACTGGCACTGGCCAGCATCAGGAGAAAAAAAGCGATCCATTGCTTTACTGCGGTCATGGTAAATTGCGCCAACTGCGTCCCATTTTTTAAATGGTTGCCAGTGTGGCGATTTCACCGAACCATTGCAACTGTCCCGTCGCACAGTAGCTCAGGGACCGCGCATCTCCATCCAGTTGTGCCCCTCGACTTGCCTCGGTTGATGAATGCCGCACGCCTCCAGCAACTCATCGACATAGGCGGGTACCAGCAGGGAGGCTGGGCCATAACGTTTCTCGTCAAACTGGCTACCCACCTCGCTCGGCTCGAGATTGAGCTCGATGGTGTGCGCCCCGTTGAGGCCCGCTTCATGCACAAACCCGGCGGCCGGATAGACAGCGCCAGAGGTGCCGATGGAGATAAAGAGATCACACTGGGCAAGCGCGCTGTAGATGCGATCCAGCCCGAGCGGCATTTCGCCAAACCAGACCACATGGGGGCGCATCGGCTGGGGGAACTGGCAGCAGGAGCAGAGCTCGTCCTGATGGAGATCGCCGCGCCACTCGATCACCTGACCGGACTCGGGGCAGCGGGCCTTGAGCAGCTCGCCGTGCATATGGATAAGGTTCTTGCTGCCCGCGCTCTCATGCAGATTGTCGATGTTCTGGGTGACCAGGGTGACCGTGCCGGGCAGCAGCCGCTCGAGGCGGGCCAGCGCATAGTGGGCCGGATTGGGGTGAACCTGGGGCTGTTGCAGCTGTTTGCGGCGGGAGTTGTAAAAGCGCAGCACCAGTTCGGGATCCCGGGCATACCCCTCGGGGGTCGCCACATCCTCGACCTTGTGCTCTTCCCACAAACCGTCGCAGGCACGAAAAGTCTTGATGCCGGATTCGGCAGAGATCCCCGCGCCGGTCAGGATCACGATATGTTTATATGACTGCGCCATAAGCTGCTCCGTCTATCCCCGCACAATAAATGTGACCTTAGCACAGGGAAAAAAGTGTCACTATTCGCCCTTGGTCTTAAGCGGCGCCGCTGGCGGTGCGGGCAACCAGGCATCCAGTACCGACAGATCCAGCCTGACAAAGACCATCTCCCGCCCGGTTACCAGGGTCAGCGGCAAGCCAAGACGCTTGAGCAGGGTCAGCATGGGCCGGTTCTGGGCCAGCACTTCCGCCGTCCACTCCCGGATCCCGTCCGCCCTGGCCAGCAGTGCCAGCGCCAGCAGAATGCGCCGCCCCGCCCCCTTGTGCTGAAAGTGGTCCGCTACGATGCAGGAGAACTCCGCCCGATCGGGATGAAGGCGGCGACGGATTGATTGCGCCTGAGCCAGCGGCTCACCGGCCAGATCGGTCAGCAACAGCGAGATCTGTTGTTCGGGATGGTAATTGAGAAATTGGGCCACCTGTTCCGGTGGCGGTGTCCGTTTCGGACGCATAAAGCGCAGATAGATGCTCTCTTCACTCAATGCATCGTAAGCGGCCAGCATGCGGGCAGGCGCCACACCATGCAGCTCGCGCAGCAGGCAAGGCACCCCGGATACCTCCATCGCCAGTGGCAGCGCGGCCCGGGAGACCGGATGGGGCCAGCCATCCAGCCCTTTGCCAAGGCGCTCCCGGTGCATGGGCCAGCAGAGGTAGCGCGGCATGGCTTACCAGCGCCCCGTCATACCGCGCTCTCGCCACACCTCGACATCGAGCAGGTTGTAAGGATCATCCAGATAGACGGCGATCCCCAGCTCTCGAACCCGGGCCATAAAGCGTCCCAGCAGGGAGTCACCGGTCAAGGACTCCATCTCCGGCAAGATCCCCTGCCCCAGCAGCAAGGCTTGCAGCGGCAAACGTTCCAGCAGATCGAATGGCAGATGCTGGCTGTTATCGAGCAGCAGCGCAAGCTTGCTCCCCGCCAGACTGGCTTGCAACACCAGCGCGAAGCGATCGGCATTGCCGAGCAGATGGTCACGACGGTGGATCAGCAGGGTCAGTTCGGCTGGGGTGCGCGACTGCTCAGACAGCCACTCCTTGAGCGCCTCCCAGCGGCTGGGCAAACCCGTCACCGCCAGCCAGACCGGATGAGGGGTCGCGGGACTGGAGAGCAGCCCAAGCTGACCCTGCACCTCCCCCTGCCAACGGCGGATGGAGCGGCGCTGGCCGCTCAAGCGCTGCTGACGCAGCGGGCCCAGATAGAGTCGACGCAGCAACCTGAGCAGCTCGTCACAATCAAGCGGCTTGGCCAGCGCCGCCAGAATATTGAAACCGGCATCGTGCAGCAGGCGGCGGGCACCGTCGATCAGCGTCTGCTCATGGGCCGAAAGCAGCACGATGGGCAGCCCGGCCTCCTGCAACTGGGGCTGGTTCATCAGCAGACTGATGGCATCTTGCTCCACCAGACTGAGATCGCACACCAGCAGGCTGATGTCGCCCGCCGACAATGCCGCAAGACAGGCCGATTCATCCTGTACCCACTGACAGGAGAGCCCCAGTCCGGCGATGGTCTGTTGCAGTTGCATCCCCTGAAACGGGTGATCCTCGAGCAGCAGCACCTTGTTAGCGGCCAGCCAGTTGCACCAGTTACGGTAACTGGCGGCAAGCCCCCCCAGCCAATCCTCGCCGATAGCGTAAATTCCCTCATGCTGTTGCAACTGGGGGAAATAGTCCGCCTGCTGATGAGCGGCGGGGTCGTAAAGGGCAATGGCACCTGCCGCAAACAACCCTTCCCACTGCCAGCAGGCATCCGGTCGGGTACGGTGCAGCGTGACATAGGAGGGCAATATCATGGTGCTGGCCAACTCATGGGCGGTGCTGTCGAGGGCATAGAGCACAATGGGGCAAAATCCTGCCGCCTCATGCTCTTCCGAATCGAGCAACGCCAGTAATTCTTCATCAGTGATGATCATCTTGAGCCCTCTTTGAAAACTGCTGGCTGAACTCATCCAGTGCCCGGTTCAATCTGGCTTGCAGCATCGGATGGGGCGCCTGTTGCCACTCTTCAATGACCGCCACCAACGCAGTCGCCCCTACCATTCTGGCGGCCCCCTTCAACTTGTGTAAAGCAGCATTCACGCCAACATCATCTTCTTCTGTGCTGCAGCGCTCAAGTTCGGCCAAATCATCACGGGTAGCCTTCAGATAAAGGGCGGCCAGTTCATCGGTCAGCAGCGAGGCAACCGGTGTCGGGGCGACAGCATTGCTCCCCTCTTTGGCAATATGGCGCAGCAAGGTCGCCAGCTCCTTGAGGGCGACCGGCTTGTCCAGATGGCCATCGCAACCGCAGGATTGCAGCTCCCTTGCCGCCTGATCACTGAGATCTGCGGTGATCACATAGACCGGCAGACGGGCCCAACGGGCGGATTGGCGCAATTGCCTGCACAGCTCGGCCCCGTTCATCACCGGCATCTGCAGATCGGTCAGCACAAAATCCACCTTCTGCTGCGCCAGCATCTCCAGCGCCAGCTGCCCGTTGGCGGCAGTGATAACGCTGGCACCAAGTTGGCCTAGTTGCAGGCTGATCAGCTCGCGATTGACATCGTGATCTTCAACCAGCAGTACCCGCATGCCAAGCCCTGGCTGGGTGCCTGCGACCGGTTGATCCGGGGTCAACCGTGGCTGCAGCAGGGTGATGATGGTCCCGGGCACCCAGGACTCCCCTTGCCAGGCCCAATAGTAGAGCCCCTTCTCGTCCACCTCCGCTTGCAGCGTATCAACGGCGTTGCTGACGGTGGCGATCCCCAATCGACTGAGCCAGGGCGACAGCGCTTGCGCCTCACCGTGCGGTAAAGAGAGCGCCAGCTGCCGCACATTGGGCTGCCAGTCCGGCTCCTGCTGCACCCGCTTGAGGGGCAACTCGCAATAGAAGCGGCTACCACCACCGGCGCGCCCCTCGACATCGATAAGCCCACCCATCTGCTCGATCAGCTGCTTGCAGATCGCCAGACCAAGACCGGTGCCCGGCGCCCGCAACTGCCCTTCAACGGCAAACTGCTCGAACGGCATAAAGAGCGTGGTACGCATCTTGGCGGTGATCCCCGGTCCCTGATCATCCACACCAAAGCGCAAGGTCGATGCGACCACCTCGGCCCACAGCACCACTTCCCCACGCAGGCTGAACTTGATGGCATTGGAGAGCAGGTTGTGGAGCACTTGCCGTACCCGGTGAGGGTCGAGGGTCTGCTGGGCTGGCAGAGCCGGGTCCAACTTAAGGCGCAGTTGCAATCCCTTGGCCCGCGCCTTGGTCCAGTGCACTGCCGCCACGTGCTCACACAACTCGGCAAAATCGGTGGGTTGCGGCGAGAGGGAGAGTTTGCTGTTTTCGTTGCGGCTAAAGTCGAGCACATCGTTGAGCAGGCCGAGCAGCTCATCCCCCGCCTGACGCACCCGTGCCAGCGCAGAGTCTTGCTCTCTCGACAAAGGAGTACTGGCCAGCCACTCCAGCAAGCCGAGCATGGCGTTCATAGGCGTGCGGATCTCGTGGCTGATGGCGGCCAGAAAGCGCCCCTTGGCCAGAACTGCCTGTTGCGCCTGCTCATGGGAGTGCTGCAGTGCCTGATCCTGCTCGACCCTAGCAGTGGCATCCTGCATCACCGCATAGATCCGCCACCCCTGCGGCTGACTGCGGCCACGGCCATAGAGCTGCAACCAGCGCACACCCTTGGTCGGATGGTGATAGCGCATGGTGAACGCGAAGGGTTTGCCAGCCTGCAACATGGCGAACATCTCACGGCTTACCCGACGGCGATCCTCGCGCTCCAGCATAATGAGTACCCGTTTGGGCTCACGACGGATCTGCTGGCTCGCCAGCCCCAGCAGCTCGTAACAGCCCCGGCTGATAAACTCGATACCCCCCACCCGTCCCCGCTCGAACATAAACTGCAGCACCACGCCGGGAACGGTATTGGTCAGGGCGCGCAGGCGGCGCTCTGCCTGACGCAGAAAACGGGCCTGCTCACGCAGCACACTGATATCCGACAGGGCGATGAGATCGGTGGCAGGTGCTTGCTTGTCCAGCCGCAGCGGATGTTGGGCATAGGCGAAGACCTGATCCCCCAGCACCAGCTCCCCTTCGCTCTTTTGCGGCTGTACCGGCGGCAGCATCAACTGCTGCGAATAGCGCAGGGCCAGACGTCGCCCCTGTTTATTGGATTTGATCACCTTGCCCTGGCTATTGCGCAGATAGACGGGCACCGGCAACGCCTGAAACATGGTTTCCCGCAGCTCGCTCTCGATGGCCAGCGCCTTCTCGGCGGCGTGACGCTGGGCGACTTCCCGTGCCAGTTGCTGGCGGGAGCGCCAGATCCCGCCGATGACGATACCGCTGATCAGCAGTGCCATGGCAATGGAGCCAAACCAGGCCGCGTAGCTCACGCCGGGCTGCTGCACGACGAGCAAGCGGCGCCAGCGCTGGTTAAGTTCGTCAATCTGGGTGCTGGTCAGCGCCATCAGGTTGCGATCCATCACCCCGGCCAGTTCGGTCTGACTCTTGTTGATGGCAAAGCCAAGACTGAAGCGATCTTCCAGCTCCTCGATATCGAGCCCTTCCAGCAAGTTGGTACGCTGGGGATATTGCAGCTGATAAAGCTCGCTCAACATGGCGTCAGCCTTGCCCTGTTTGATCGCGGCAAGCCCCTGCTCGAGGCCGTCGGTGCGAACCCACTCCTGATCACCGAGCAGGGCGAGCAAGGAGGGATCGTAGAGGGATTCCGGCACCAGAATACGCTGCCGCTTGAGTTGGGTAATGCGATCGGCAGCCAGCTTGCGCTTGCTGATCAAGGCAAACCGGTTGGTGGAGATCGTCCGGCTGAAAATGAACTGATCCGTCAATGCCGGGGATTCCGGCAAGCCGGCCATCATATCCGCCTCACCACGGCGCAGCTTTTCTACGGCCTCCGCCTTGCTGGCGGCAGGCACCAGCTTGTATTTCAGGCCGGTCTCCTGGGTGACCCAGCGCAGCACATCCGCGCTCCACCCTTTCGCCTCCCCCAGATCATTGACGCCGCTATAGGGCATCAACTCGGGATTGACCACCAGGCGAATGGTGCGACCGCGGCCGGATAACCAGGCCTGCTCGGTATCGCTGAAGTGGGGCTGGTTGACGTAGAGCGATCCCTGATCGAGATAGCGAGCCAGATCGGTATAGATAGTACCGGCGGGCATATGACGGATCAGGGTGTCCACCAGATTGGCCAACTCAGGCTGATCACGCATCATCAGGCGATAGCTGATGATCCGATCCTCACCAAACAGGCGCCGCAGACGCAACCCATCAGCCGGAAACTCGCGCATCAGATAGCGCAGTTGCAGATAGTCCCCCAGATAGGCATCACCTTTGCCACTTTGCAGCGCGTCGTAGACCTTCTCTCCGCTTTTTAGGGAAATAATGCGTGCCTGGGGATAAAGCTCGTGCAGCAGGCGGGCAGAGTCTGCCACCGAGTAGACCAGAAAGCGGGCCTGTTTGAGATTTTCACCCTTGTAGAGGATGGCGGCATCGGTCTCCATCATCGGACGACTTAACCGCATGCCCTCCACGGCCTTCTTGCGGGTTCCGACATAGGGAATGATGTCACAGTCACCCTCTGCGAGCCCGTTGCGCAATGTCTGCCAATCGGGCAACTCTTTGAGCACGAGGGGAACCGGGAACAGCTCCTGCAACCGGGCGAGACGATCCTTGAGCAGTCCCCCCTCGGCCATCAGGTATGGTGGAGGAAGCGTCGCAGGATAGCAGAGCGAAAGCTGACTCAGTGAATTTACATAAGCTTGGGCCGCCGGCGCCAACGGCAGCACTGTGGTCTGCAAAGGCTTGGCGTGCAATGGCAGTGCCAGCACGGCACCCAGAAGAAAAATGGGGAATTTGGTCATCTGAAAACAAAAGCCAGGCATCTGCCTGGCTTTTTATCACTCGTTGGGTTCAACATTTTCTACCCTGGCCTTGAGCTTCTGGCCAGGCCGGAAGGTCACCACGCGGCGGGCGCTGATAGGAATATCCTCGCCCGTCTTGGGGTTGCGTCCGGGACGCTGATTCTTCTCACGAAGGTCAAAGTTACCGAAGCCTGAAATCTTGACTTGTTCACCACGCTCAAGCGCCTGTCGGATTTCCTCAAAGAAGGCTTCCACCATATCTTTGGCTTCACGCTTGCTCATCCCGAGCTGGGTGAACAGGTGCTCTGCAATGTCGGCTTTGGTAAGCGCCATAGATCAATCCCTCAAGGATGCATTCAACTCTTCACCAAGGGCCCGCACGACATTGTCTACGGTCTCGGCAATCTCTTTCTCCTCCAGGGTGCGCTGGGTGTCTTGCAATACAAGACTGATGGCCAGGCTCTTCTTGTCCTCTGCCATACCAGCACCCTGGTATACGTCAAACAAGTTTATTCCAACTACCTGATTTCCGCCAACTTTTTTAATTACCGCAAGCACATCACCTGCCAGAACCTGACGATCGACCACGACGGCAATGTCGCGACGGTTCGCCGGGAACTTGGAAACTTCGGCAGCCACAGGCACCTTGGCCGGGGTCAGCTTATCCAGCTCCAGCTCAAACATCACCGCGCGGCTCTTGAGGCCCAGCTTCTTCTCGAGGCTCGGGTGGATCACGCCGATGTGGCCGATGATCTCGCCATTGCGCAGGATGGCTGCGCTCTGGCCCGGGTGCAGGGCGCTGTGCTCGGTGCGCTCGAAGGTAAAGGTGGCCCCTTCGGCGGTCAAATCCAGCACCGCTTCCAGATCCCCTTTCAAATCAAAGAAGTCGGCTGCGCGGGTTTTGATGTCCCAGTGCTCGTCGCTCTGGTTGCCAGTGATGATACCGGCCAGCATCGGCTCCTGACGGATGCCATTCTCGGCGCTTTCATCCTTGATGAAACGCAGACCCTGTTCAAACAGACGCACACGCGGCTGCTGACGGTTCTGGTTGTAAACGACGGCCTGCACCAGACCCGGGAACAGAGAGACACGCATGGCGGACATCTCGACCGAGATCGGGTTCGGCAGCACGATGGCATCGCTCTGCGGGAACAGGGTTTGCTGGGTCTTGGGATCAACGAAGCTGTAGGTGATCGCCTCCTGGAAACCGCGGTCAACCAGCAGGTCGCGCACGCGCTTCAGGGTCACCTGCCCTTCTGCCTGCTCCACCATCGCCAGAGAGGCGGCGGGTTTCAGGTTCGGGATGTTGTTGTAGCCGTAGATGCGGGCCACTTCCTCGATGAGGTCTTCCTCAATGGCGATATCGAAACGCCAGGAGGGTGCCAGCGCAGTCCAACCGTCAGCATCCACAGTAACCTGCATGCCAAGGCGAGTCAGGATCTCGACCACTTGAGCGTCAGCCACGCTGATACCGATCACCTTGTCGAGCTTGGTGCGACGCAGCTTGATGGGTGTCGCTTTCGGCAGATGGGCATCGGATTTGACCTCGATGACCGGACCCGCTTCGCCGCCGCAGATGTCCAGCAGCAGGCGAGTTGCACGGTCCATCACCTTGGCTTGCAGCTCGGGATCAACCCCGCGCTCGAAGCGGTGGGAGGAGTCGGTGTGCAGACCGTAAGCACGAGCACGGCCAGTGATGGAGAGCGGCGCGAAGAAGGCGCACTCCAGCAGGATGTCGGTGGTGGTCTCGGAAACACCGGTGCGGTTGCCACCGAAGATACCGGCCATGCAGGCAGGGCCTTTGGCATCGGCAATCACCAGGGTGGTCTCTTTGAGCTTCACTTCGTTGCCGTCGAGCAGGGTCATCGGCTCATCGGCGTGGGCGCGACGCACCACCAGTTCCCCTTCCAGGGTAGCCAGATCGAAGGCGTGCATCGGCTGACCGTATTCCAGCAGCAGGTAGTTGGTGATGTCGACGATGGCGTCGATGGAGCGAATGCCGCCCCGACGCAGCTTCTCTTGCATCCAGAGCGGGCTCTGGGCCTGCAGGTTCAGCCCCTTGATGACGCGCCCCAGATAACGGGGGCAATCGGCGGTTGCTTCAACCCGGATCGGGAAAGTTGCCTCAATGGTGGCAACAGCAGGTGCCCAGGTCGGCTCGACCACGTCCACGCTGTTGAGCACGCCAATTTCACGAGCCAGACCCGCGATACCGAGGCAATCGGCACGGTTCGGAGTCAGATCCACGTCGATGGAGACGTCGTTCAGATTGAGGTAGTCACGAATATCGGTACCAATGGGGGCATCGGCCGGCAGCTCGATGATGCCATCGGCTTCAACGTCGATACCCAGCTCACTGAAAGAGCAGAGCATGCCGTGGGACGGCTGACCACGCAGTTTGGCTTTCTTGATGGTGAAATCACCCGGCAGGGTCGCCCCTACTTTGGCCACACACACTTTCAAGCCCTGACGGCAGTTTGGCGCGCCACAGACGATGTCCAGCAGCTCGGCTTCACCCACGTTGACCTTGGTCACCCGCAGCTTGTCGGCGTCAGGATGTTGGGCGCACTCGACCACTTCACCCACCACCACATTGTTGAACTGGCCAGCCACCGCTTCCACGGCGTCCACTTCCAGACCGGCCATGGTGATCTGTTCGGCCAGCGCATTGTCACTTAACTCGGTGCGGACCCACTCCATCACCCAGGATTTACTGAATTTCATGTTCTCTCGCCCTTACTTGAACTGCTTGAGGAAGCGCAGGTCGTTTTCGAAGAAGGCACGCAGGTCGTTGACCCCGTAACGCAGCATGGTCAGGCGCTCAACGCCCATGCCGAAGGCAAAGCCCGAGTATTTTTCCGGATCGATGCCGACCGAACGCAGTACGTTCGGGTGCACCATGCCGCAGCCCAGCACTTCCAGCCACTTGCCGTTCTTGCCCATCACGTCCACTTCAGCGCTCGGCTCGGTAAACGGGAAATAGGAAGGACGGAAGCGAATGGTCAGGTCTTCCTCGAAGTAGTTGCGCAGGAAGTCGTGCAGAATGCCCTTCAGCTCGGTAAAGCTGGCATGCTCGTCAACCAGCAGGCCTTCAACCTGATGGAACATCGGGGTGTGGGTCATGTCGTAGTCGTTACGATAGACGCGGCCCGGTGCAATGATGCGGATCGGCGGCTGCTGATGCTCCATGGTGCGGATCTGCACACCGGAGGTGTGGGTACGCAGCATCAGATCAGGATTGAAGTAGAAGGTATCGTGATCGGTACGCGCCGGGTGATGAGCCGGAATATTCAGCGCATCGAAGTTGTGAAAGCCATCTTCAATCTCGGGACCACGGGCAACCTTGAAGCCCATCTCGCCAAACAGGCGCTCGATGCGCTCTATGGTGCGGGTTACCGGATGCAGACCGCCATTCTCGATGCGGCGGCCCGGCAGGCTGACATCGATGGTCTCGGCAGCCAGCTTCTGGTTCAGCACGGCGACTTCGAGCGCTTCACGACGCTCGTTCAGCGCATCCTGAACCTGCTGTTTGGCCTGGTTGATCACGGCGCCCGCGGCGGGACGCTCTTCGGCAGACAAGGCACCTAGGCCCTTCATCTGCTCGGTAAAAAAGCCCTTTTTACCCAGATATTTGACCCGGATTTCGTCGAGGGTAGCGATATCGCTCACGCCCTCAATTTCGGCTCTGGCTTGGCCGACTACTTCTTCAAGCTGTTGCATGTCTTCCTCGTCACCACTCCCGGTACAGGAGCCTTTAGGCTAAATAAGGTCAAGAGGGGAATAATACAAAAAAAGCCCCTTCGCTGACCATAGTTAAGGTGGGCTTTTCTCCCTACAAATCATTTTGTTATATCAAGCGAGTCTCATCGACTCACCGCCACTCCTGAAATAGTAGAATAAACATTTAGTTTGTTGGCATATAAACTATTTGTAGAACAGGTCATCTCGCACATATCACCTTGTGTGGAGAAATATGCAGCTCGTGTAAAACAGTGGACAGAATATGGGCGGGAGAAAGGAAAAAGTAATGTAAAACAGAGAGTTATAGATACAAAAAAGGAGGCCTGAGCCTCCTTTTAGCGTTTATAACAGAACTGGATTAAACCAGAGCTGCTTTAGCTTTTTCAACCAGGGCGGTGAAAGCCATTTTGTCGTGAACGGCGATATCGGACAGGATCTTGCGATCGATCTCGATAGAAGCCTTCTTCAGACCGTTGATCAGACGGCTGTAGGACAGACCGTTCTGACGGGCTGCAGCGTTGATACGCGCAATCCACAGCTGACGGAACTGACGCTTTTTCTGGCGACGGTCACGGTAGGCATACTGACCAGCTTTGGTTACCGCTTGTACCGCTACGCGGTAAACACGGGAACGGGCGCCGTAGTAACCTTTGGCGGCTTTCATTACTTTCTTGTGACGAGCTCGAGCGGTCACACCACGTTTAACTCTTGGCATTTTTCACATCCCCCCTTATGCGTACGGCAGACAAGCGACAACACGTTTGTGGTCGGCAGCAGAAACCATGAATTTCGGTCCCAGCTGACGCTTACGCTTGCTGCTCTTCTTGGTCAGGATGTGACGCAGGTGGTTGTGCTTGCACTTGAAGCGACCCGAGCCAGTCTTCTTGAAGCGCTTTGCAGCACCCCGGTTGGTTTTCATCTTCGGCATTTCATACTCCGCATTGTGAGTGACAACAAAATCGCAAGGCGAACCAACTCATGGGGCAAGCCCCATGAGTCAATTTCTTGTGGGCCTTAAGATTTCTTCTTAGGTGCGAGGACCATCACAGCTTGACGGCCTTCGACTTTCGGGAACGACTCGACTACGGCCAACTCTTCCAGATCGTTCTTGACGCGCTCCAGAACCTTGATACCAAGATCCTGGTGGGCCATTTCACGACCACGGAAGCGCAGGGTGACCTTAGCCTTGTCCCCGTCTTCCAGAAAGCGAACCAGGTTGCGTAGTTTTACCTGATAGTCGCCTTCGTCAGTGCCAGGACGGAATTTGATTTCCTTAACCTGGACGACTTTCTGCTTTTTCTTCTGTTCTTTGGTTGTTTTGCTCTTTTCGTAGAGGAATTTGCCGTAATCCATGATCCGGCAAACGGGCGGCTCAGCATTTGGACTGATCTCTACCAGATCAACTCCGGCCTCTGCGGCCAAGTTCAGAGCATCCTGAATGGAGGTGATGCCAATGGCTTCACCATCCAGACCAGTCAGACGAACTTCTTTCAGACGGATCTCTTCATTGATCCGGTGAGCGCGGGCTTGCGGTTGCTTGCCCAGTTTTTTTCCGCCTTTTATAGCTTATTCCTCCACTTTCTTTTGTCCGCGGGTCTGAACTTCCTGGGTCAACAGAGCGATGAACTCTTCAACAGGATAAGTGCCCAGGTCAGCCCCTTTACGAGTCCGTACTGCAATCTTACCGGCTTCAACTTCTTTATCGCCACAGACCAGCATGAAAGGTACTCGCTTCAAAGTATGCTCGCGGATTTTAAAGCCAATCTTCTCATTTCTCAAGTCCGCTTTTGCGCGAAGGCCCGCATCATTCAATGCTTTGGCTACTTTCACCGCATAATCGGCCTGATTATCCGTGATATTCATGACCACAGCCTGAGTCGGTGCCAACCAGGTCGGGAACAGACCGGCGTACTCTTCAGTCAGAATACCGATGAAGCGCTCGATAGACCCCAAGATGGCCCGGTGGATCATCACAGGTACATGGCGATCGTTGTTTTCGCCCACATAAGTGGCACCCAGACGACCAGGCAGGGCAAAGTCGAGCTGCACGGTACCACATTGCCACGCACGATCAAGGCAATCGTGCAGGGTAAATTCAATTTTGGGACCGTAGAATGCCCCTTCACCCGGCTGCAGATCGTACTTCAGACCGTTGAGCTCCAGCGCTTCGGCCAGCGCTTTCTCGGCGCGATCCCACATCTCGTCGGAGCCGATACGCTGCTCGGGACGAGTGGAGAGCTTGACTACGATGTTCTCGAAGCCAAAGGTACCGTAGACGTCATAGACCATACGAATACAGCCGGAGACCTCTTCCATGATCTGCTCTTCGGTACAGAAGATGTGAGCGTCATCCTGAGTGAAACCGCGCACCCGCATCAGACCGTGCAGGGAACCGGACGGCTCGTTGCGGTGGCAGGAACCAAACTCGGCCATACGCAGCGGCAGATCACGGTAGGACTTCAGACCCTGGTTGAAGATCTGCACGTGACCCGGGCAGTTCATCGGCTTGATGGCGTACTCGCGGTTTTCGGACTGGGTAGTGAACATGGCCTGGGCATACTTCTCCCAGTGACCTGAACGCTCCCACAGGACGCGATCCATCATGAACGGACCTTTCACTTCCTGATAGTCGTACTCTTTGAGCTTGCCGCGGATAAAGGTTTCCAGCTCACGGAAGATGGTCCAGCCATCGTTGTGCCAGAACACCATACCGGGTGCTTCTTCCTGCATGTGATACAGGTCGAGCTGCTTGCCGATCTTGCGGTGGTCGCGCTTGGCGGCCTCTTCCAGACGCTGCAGATAGGCCTTGAGCTGCTTCTTGTCAGCCCAGGCGGTACCGTAGATACGCTGCAGCATCTTGTTGTTGGAGTCGCCACGCCAGTAGGCGCCGGACATCTTCAGCAACTTGAAGTGGTGGCAGTGACGCATGTTGGGCACGTGCGGGCCGCGACACATGTCGATGTACTCTTCGTGATGATAGAGACCAGGCTGGTCATCACGGGCAATGTTCTGATCCAGGATTTCGACTTTGTAAGACTCGCCGCGCGCCTCGAATACATCGCGCGCTTCTTGCCAAGAGACTTTCTTCTTGATGACGTCGTAATCCTTGGCTACCAGCGCCAGCATGCGCTCTTCCAGGGCAGCCAGATCTTCATCGGTCAGGGTACGGTCAAGATCAACGTCATAGTAGAAGCCGTTGTCGATGACAGGACCGATGGCCATCTTGGTCTGGGGCCAGAGTTGCTTGATAGCATGACCCAGCAAGTGGGCGCAGGAGTGGCGCAGGATGTCCAGACCTTCTTCGTCTTTGGCGGTGATGATGGCCAGCGAGGCATCGGCTTCGATCAGCTCGCACGCATCCACCAGTTCACCGTTTACCCGACCGGCAATGCACGCCTTGGCGAGACCGGGACCGATGTCCGCAGCCACATCCATGACGGAAACAGAGTGGGCAAATTGACGTTGGCTGCCGTCAGGCAGAGTAATGATTGGCATTATGTGTTTCCTTATACAGTGGTGACCCCTACCAAAGGTCACATGCGGGATGGAAAAGAGATTCAAAAAGGTGATGTTTTGGTTCTCCACAGCACTTTGCGAAGACGGCCTGACACGTAAACCACATGTCTAACGTGACAAACCAAGCCAAAACGGCCCCATGCTACCAGAAGTCGGGCGTGCTGTATCGGATTTGCAGATATTTTCTACAGTCAAATGAGTCGCCTGCCGACTATTCACCAAGCAGAGATTGCCAGTTGAAGTCAAAGTCACTGCTCCCCTCCTCGGCCAGCGCCAGCTCTTGCAGCACCTGAAGCGCCAGCTTGTTGCCCTTTTGTGCCGCCTGATAGAGCCACTGTTTCGCCTGAGGCAGATCGACCCTGCCGCTGACCCCCATCAGATGAAGGACGCCGACTTTCAGCATGGCCGGGACATCACCATTACGGGCAGCCTGATCCATCCAGTGAAAGGCTTGGCGCAGATCACGCTTGACCCCGACACCGCGCAGATAGGCCTCCCCCAGCCGGTATTGGCCAAAGGGATCGCCCGCTTGCGCCGACTGACGATAGAGCATGATGGCCTGGTTCATATCCTGCTCGCTCCCCTGCCCCACCTCATGGCTCCAACCCATGAGTGCCTGTGCCCGAGGTTGGCCTTGATCGGCCAGTGGCGACCAGATCCGGGTCGCCTCATCGAAGTGACCGATACGCCAGGCTCGGTTGGCAGCAGCCATCTCCTGCTCGGTGGAGAGCGGAAGCAAACGCCAGATAACCAGCGCAATCAGACCGATAAATAGCCAACGGGAAGTGGTGGGGCTCATGATGATTTCCGTGATCCAGTTCTCATTTCGTCTATGTAAACGAAATGTAGCGCCGCAATCAAGCAAGAGATCCCTGCAACAACCCTTTTTGCACCCGGTCGCTCAGCAGTAGTTGTCATTTATCCGGGGCACCTGCAAAATAACTGTATGTATAAACAGTATCGGTGCACACCATGGCAGGACGAGGCAGCCCCCACAATATCGATCACCGTTTTAGCGGCCCCCTTGTTGAAGCGGTCGATGACGGCTGGCAATCATCCGATTGGGATGCCGCATTCACCCCCTCTGTGCCTGGCACCGAGGTGCGGGAGATCGATGCTCGCAGCATCATCAGCTACAACAGCTCGCCAGATGTGCCTTTTGGTCGCTCCATCAACCCCTATCAGGGGTGCGAGCACGGCTGCATCTACTGCTATGCCAGACCCAGCCACGCCTATCTGGAGCTCTCCCCTGGCCTTGATTTCGAGAGCAAGCTGTTTGCCAAACGCAATGCAGCCGACCTGCTGCGCCGGGAGTTTGCCAAACCTGTCTATCTGCCACAGACCATCTTCATTGGCGCCAATACCGACCCCTATCAACCCATCGAGCAGCGCTATCGCCTCACCCGGCAGTTGCTGGAAGTGATGCTGGCCCACCGCCACCCGGTCGGGCTCATTACCAAGAGCGCCATGATCTTGCGCGACCTTGATCTGTTGACCGAGCTGGCCAGAGAGGGACTGTGTCAGGTGATGGTATCGGTGACGACCTTGAACGAAACCCTGCGACGACAGCTGGAGCCCCGCGCCAGCACGGGCACCGGCCGCTTGAAAGTGATCGAGAAGCTGGCCAACGCTGGCGTGCAGGTGGGGGTTCTGGCCGCCCCCATGATCCCGCGGCTCAATGAACCGGAGCTGGAGCAGATCATCAAATCGGCCGCCGAGGCTGGCGCCAGTTGCGCCGATTACATCCTGCTGCGGTTACCCCACGAGTTGGCTCCGCTATTTGGGGACTGGCTCGATACCCACTATCCGGGCCAGAAGGAGGCTATTTTGAATCAGTTGCGAGCCAGCCGCGGTGGCGGGCTCAACAGTACCGCCTTCGGTACCCGCATGCGCGGTGAGGGGCACTTTGCCGATCTGCTGGCCCAGCGCTTTCGCCTCATCAGCAAGCGCCTCGATCTGGGCAAACGTCATATTCAGCTCAGGCTGGATGGGTTTATCCGCCCCGGGGAGCAGCTGTCGCTCTTCTAATCCCCCTGCTCACGCCCTTCACACATCAGGCGTGCCAAGAGGTTGAGAGGAAGACCTGCCGCGACACATCCTGTGGAAACCCCGCGTTTCAGAATTTTCCAACGAAGTAGCCATGTCGCGACAAGAAAGCGCTATTCGGTAAAGAGAGGGCTAACGCCTTAGCCTGCGCGCTGATCCCGCCCCTGCTGCACCATTTCAACCGGTAGTCGCGAGGGTTCATGAGCCACTTCGTGCTCATCCTCTTCATACTGCGCCACCTCTGACTCGCCCCATACCCGGCTCCACCAAATTTCCCACGTGATCCAACTGGTCATATGCAGCTCCTGACGGTGAAGGTGATGGCAACAACCCACCACTCGCCCGGCAGGATAGCGACTGGGAATGACAGGGAAATGACAAAAAAATCACTTGTAAAAAGGCAACTGGCGGTGGCGAGGAAAAGCCGAAACAGTTCACATATTCGGCGAAATCATCCTGAAAGCGGTCACAAATCTGCAGGTTGTGGATTGTAGCTCACTCTGTTCCCGCCAAAGCTGGGTTGCCCATTCAGGCATCTATAAAAACAGGGACACAATAATGAAACACACAGCGGGAATATGGGCGATCGCAGGCATGCTGATCGTCCCCTTGGCACAAGCCGACGTCATACTGCACGCCTTCAACTGGAAGTACAGTGAAGTGACCGCCAAAGCCGACCTTATCAAGTCGGCCGGTTACAAACAGGTACTCATCTCGCCGCCTCTCAAGTCATCCGGCAACGAGTGGTGGGCCCGTTACCAGCCGCAGGATCTGCGCCTTGTCGACTCACCCCTTGGCAACAAACAGGATCTCGAGCAGCTGATCGCCGCCATGAAGGCGCGGGGCATCGCCGTCTATGCCGATGTGGTGCTCAACCACATGGCCAACGAGAGCTGGAAACGCCAGGACCTCAACTATCCCGGCAACGAGCTGCTGCAAAGCTACGCCAGCAACCCGGCCTATTTCGAGCGCCAGAAACTGTTTGGCGATCTCGGGCAAAACTTCCTCTCCGGTCAGGATTTTCATCCCGAAGGGTGCATCAGTGACTGGAGCGATCCGGGCCATGTCCAGTATTGGCGACTCTGTGGCGGTGCCGGTGACAAGGGGCTGCCGGATCTGGATCCCAATAACTGGGTGGTAAGCCAGCAACAGGCCTATCTCAAGGCACTCAAGGGGATGGGGATCAAGGGTTTTCGGGTCGATGCGGTCAAGCACATGAGCGATTACCAGATCAATGCCGTGTTCACCCCCGAGATCAAGCAGGGGATGCACGTGTTTGGCGAGGTGATCACCACAGGGGGTGCTGGCAGTACCGATTACGAGCGCTTCCTCAAACCCTACCTCGACAGCAGCGGCCAGGGTGCCTATGACTTTCCGTTGTTTGCCTCCCTGCGCGGCGCGTTCAGTTACGGTGGCAGCATGAACCTGCTGGCGGATCCGGGCGCCTATGGTCAGGCGCTGCCGGGCAGTCGTGCCGTCACCTTTGCCGTGACCCACGACATCCCCACCAACGACGGCTTCCGCTATCAGATCTTAAGCCAGACTGACGAGAAGCTGGCCTATGCCTATCTGCTCGGCCGCGATGGTGGCTCGCCACTGGTCTATTCGGATCACGGCGAGACCCAGGCCAAGGATGGACTGCGCTGGCAGGATTACTACCAACGCGCCGATCTCAAGGGGATGATCCGCTTCCACAATGCGGTGCAGGGCCAACCCATGCAGCTGGTCGGCAGTGGCGACTGCTTCGTGCTGTTCAAACGGGGCAAACAGGGGCTGGTCGGCATCAACAAGTGCGACTATGAGCAGGAGTACTGGCTCGATACCGCCAGGTTCGAGATGAACTGGTATCGCAACTATCGGGACGTGCTCGACCAAGGGGCCGTAGTCAACGTGCAGAGCCAGTGGGTACGGGTCGCCATTCCTGCGCGCAGCGCCAGAATGTGGCTGCAGGAGTGATCAGGCCAGCACCCAGCCCTACTTTCATCTGCCTGTCATAATAAGCAGATAAATAAAAAGAGCGACCATCAGGGTCGCTCTTTTTGTTCAGAGACGTTGCTCGGGTAACAGGTGACGATTACTCGTCGCCCGCTTCCCCTGCATCGACTGCATCAGTGCCGGTCGCGGTATCGGTACCTTCAGATACCTCACCGTCAACGGCCAAAGCGTCGTTCTCGTCTTCGTCGCTCTCGACGATACGCTGCAGGCCAACCACGGTCTCGTCTTCACCGGTACGGATCAGACGGACACCGCCGGTGTTACGGCCAATGACGCTCACCTCGGCAACACGGGTACGCACCAGGGTGCCGCCGTTGGTGATCAGCATGATCTGGTCGGTATCTTCGACCTGGATCGCATCGATCACCTTGCCGTTGCGCTCATCCACCTTGATGGAGATAACGCCCTGGGTACCACGGCTCTTGGTCGGGTACTCGTCGAGTGCGGTACGTTTGCCGTAACCGTTCGCGGTGGCGGTGAGGATGGCACCTTCGCCGCGTGGAACGATGAGGGAAACCACCTTGTCGCCGGCGCCCAGCTTGATGCCGCGTACACCAGCGGCGGTACGACCCATCGGACGCACGCCCTTGAAGGTACCCTTGCTTTCGGTGCCTTCACCGTTGTCGCTGCCATCATCGTCATTGCCGGCATCGTCGTCGGTTTCAACGTCATCGCTGACATCGGCATCAGCGCGACCGCTGCCTTCGGCGAAGCGAACAACTTTACCCGCATCGGAGAAGAGCATGATCTCGTTGCTGCCATCGGTGATATCCACCCCGATCAGCTCATCGCCCTCTTTGAGGTTGATGGCGCGGATACCGGAGGAGAGCGGACGGCTGAAGTCGGAGAGGCTGGTCTTCTTCACGGTACCGTTGGCGGTCGCGAAGAACACATACTTCTCGGCGTCATATTCCTTCACCGGCAGGATAGCGGTGATACGCTCACCCTCTTCCAGCGGCAGCAGGTTGATGATCGGACGACCACGGGCGCCACGGGACGCTTCCGGCAGCTGGTAAACCTTGAGCCAGTAGACCTTGCCACGGGTGGAGAAGCACAAAATGGTGTCGTGGGTGTTGGCCACCAGCAGACGCTCCACAAAGTCCTCTTCCTTGATCCGGGTGGCCGACTTGCCACGTCCACCGCGGCGCTGGGCCTCGTAGTCGGAGAGCGGCTGATACTTCACATAGCCCTGGTGAGACAGGGTAACCACCACATCTTCCGGAGTGATCAGATCTTCGATGTTGATCTCGGCACTGGACATGCTGATCTCGGTGCGACGCTCGTCGCCATACTGCTCGCGCACGGCCAGCAGTTCATCGCGGATCACTTCCATCAGACGAGCCGGGCTCGCCAGGATGTGCAGCAACTCGGCGATCAAATCCAGCAGAGATTGGTACTCTTCCAGGATCTTCTCGTGCTCGAGGCCGGTCAGCTTGTGCAGACGCAGGTCAAGGATGGCCTGGGCTTGCTGTTCGGTCAGGAAGTATTGGCCTTCACGGATACCAAACTCCGGCTCCAGCCACTCTGGCCGTGCCGCATCGTCGCCCGCTTTTTCCAGCATGGCGGCCACGTTGCCGAGTTCCCAGCCCTTGGCAACCAGGCCCGCTTTCGCGTCGGCCGGGGTCGCGCTGTGGCGGATCAGCTCGATGATGGGATCAATGTTGGCCAGCGCAACCGCCAGACCTTCCAAAATGTGCGCCCGATCCCGCGCCTTGCGTAGTTCGAACACGGTCCGGCGAGTCACCACTTCACGGCGGTGCAGCAGGAACGCATCCAGGATCTCTTTAAGGTTCATCACCTTGGGCTGGTTGTTATCGAGCGCCACCATGTTGATGCCGAACGTGGTCTGCATCTGGGTGTGCTTGTAGAGATTGTTCAGCACAATCTCGCCGGACTCGCCGCGCTTGATCTCGATAACGATGCGCATGCCGTCTTTGTCAGACTCATCGCGCAGGGCACTGATGCCCTCTATCTTCTTCTCTTTGACCAGCTCGGCGATCTTCTCGATCAGTCGAGCCTTGTTCACCTGATAGGGGATCTCGTGAACGATGATGGTCTCGCGACTGGTCTTCTCGTCCACTTCCACTTCAGCTTTGGCCCGCACATAGATGGAGCCACGACCGGTACGGTACGCCTGCACGATGCCGGAACGACCGTTGATGATGCCGCCGGTGGGAAAATCCGGGCCGGTGATGTAGGTCATCAGCTCGTCAATGGTGAGGTCGCCGTTTTCGATCAGCGCCAGGCAGCCATTGACAATCTCGGTGAGGTTGTGAGGCGGAATGTTGGTCGCCATACCCACCGCGATACCGGAGGAGCCGTTGACCAGCAGGTTGGGAACCTTGGTAGGCATGACCGCCGGGATCATCTCGGTGCCGTCATAGTTCGGCACCCAGTCCACGGTCTCTTTGTCCAGATCAGCCAGCAGCTCGTGGGAGATGCGGGCCATCCGCACTTCGGTATAACGCATCGCCGCGGCGCTGTCGCCGTCGACTGAACCGAAGTTGCCCTGACCATCGACCAGCATGTAACGCATGGAGAAATCCTGCGCCATCCGGACAATGGTGTCATACACAGCGCTATCGCCGTGCGGGTGATATTTACCGATTACGTCACCGACCACACGGGCCGATTTTTTATAGGGCTTGTTCCAGTCGTTCCCCAACTCGTTCATAGCAAACAGAACGCGGCGGTGAACCGGTTTCAAGCCATCACGCACATCCGGCAGAGCTCGTCCTACGATCACGCTCATGGCGTAATCAAGATAGGAACTCTTGAGCTCTTCTTCGATGTTGACCGGCGTGATCTCTCTGGCCAGATCGCTCATAGAAAGCCTTATCCCTAATTAGTTGTTCTTTGGCTTAAACAGCGCGACATGGTAACACACTGAGCCAAATACCTTAAGCCACAAATCGGGTATCAGATCGGGCTGGTGTGACAAAGTCCGTCCGTTATAATGCCCGCCAGGACAATAGATTGCGCCCATGACTCAGAAGCGGGCGCCCTGCCACAGGATCTTCGAAAAATGAACAGTGATGCCAATGTCGATCTGACAGAAATCGCCAAGTTTGAAGCCATCGCCTCCCGCTGGTGGGACATGGAAGGTGAATTCAAACCCCTGCATCAAATCAATCCGGTACGCCTTGACTGGATCACCGACAAAAGTGGCGGTCTGTTTGGCAAGCGCATTCTCGATATCGGATGTGGTGGCGGCATCCTCTCCGAGAGCATGGCCCGCCGTGGTGCCAGGGTCACCGGCATCGACATGGGTAAGGAACCCCTCGGCGTCGCCCGCCTGCACGCCCTTGAGCAGGGTGTTGAGCTCGAGTACCGCCAGATCACTGCCGAAGCCCATGCCGCTGAAGTGCCAGGCCAATATGACGTGGTCACCTGCATGGAGATGCTGGAGCATGTACCGGACCCCGCCTCCGTGTTGCGCGCCATCGCCACCTTGGTGCGCCCGGGCGGCCGGGTGTTTGTCTCCACCATCAACCGCAACCCCAAATCCTATCTGATGATGATCATCGGGGCCGAATACCTGATGAAGATGGTGCCCAAGGGTACCCACGATCACAAAAAATTCATCACCCCGGCCGAACTGTGTCGCATGGGTGAAGCAGCTGGCCTGCTGGTGCGGGATATGAGCGGGGTGCACTATGCACCGCTCTCCAACAGTTTCAAGCTCGGCAAAAATGTCGACGTCAACTATATGGTGGAGTTTGTCCGCCCGGAGCACGGTTGATGAGCTCCTCTCACCTGCTGCCTCTTCGTTGCGTGCTGTTCGATCTGGATGGCACCCTGCTCGACACAGCCCCGGATCTGGGGGCCGCCGTCAACCATGTGCTGGTGAGCGAAGGCTTTGCGCCGCTCTCTGACGACATCATTCGTCAGACCACCTCCCACGGAGCGCTCGGGCTGCTGAAAGCGGGCCTCGGCGACGAACTGCTTGAAGAGCTGGGGGCCACACGCCTGCGCAATGCCCTGCTCGACTACTACGCGGCCAACCTCTGTGTCGGGACCCGTCCCTATGAGGGAATGGTGGATCTTATCGAGTGGCTCGACGAGAAACAGCTCCCCTGGGGCATAGTCACCAACAAGCCGGGCTTTCTCACCGAGCCGCTGCTGGCGGCCCTGCCAGAGCTCGCCAGCTGCGGCGTGACGGTCAGTGCCGACACCCTGCCGGTACGCAAGCCCGACCCCGCCCCCATGTTCTTTGCTTGTGAGAAGCTAGGGGTCGAAGCAGCTCACTGCCTCTATGTGGGGGATCATGTGCGGGATATCGAAGCGGGCCGCAACGCCGGCATGCGCACCGCGGTCGCTGGCTGGGGCTATCTCAATGATGAGGAAGATCCCGCCCAGTGGGGCGCCGATCTGCAATTCGACACCGTGCAGGCCCTGCACCACTGGCTGCGCTACGAGTTGACGGCCAAGGTGTAACGCACAGCCTTACCGGCTGACATGCGATAACGGGGCGAAGAGACTCTTCGCCCCTTGCATCTCTTACTTTACGCTCCCGCGTCCTGCGCCACCATCACGCCTCTATTCATGGATAATAAAGGCAGCTTTCTGCCTGTTGGATACCCATTTGACAAGCTCGCAGCCGTCACAAAGCGGCCACAAACCACCGTCATCTGATGCAAAGCCCTTGCCACGCTGAGCCCGCGGCTGCGACAACTGGACAGCTTTTGACCCTTGTTGCATAAGGGATAATCAGCCGCCGTTTGCTAGTAAAAAGCCCCCCGTTTCGCAAGCAAAAAAAGTTATTTAAATTTTCCATCTTCGATCGGGAGACTTGCATTTAGCGGAGCGGACGAATGAAAACCCGCTCACTGTGAGCGGTCACTAACTGATGGGGCAAGACTCACAATTTATCCACAGCTCGTCACTTATCCACACATTGCAATGGCGGGCTGACCTCACTATCTTGTAGCTCGAACTTAAAATAACACTACATCTTGTGATTCATCGCACAATCTCTACCCAACTCCCGCATATCGCCGGAGCTAGGGTAGCGCCATTGTGCGATGGTTTTTCGGGAATCAACTGAAGGTCATCAGCCAATGAACTTGTTTGTGACGAAGCGTAACGGACACAAAGAACCCATCGATCTGGATAAAATTCACCGCGTGCTGGACTGGGCCGCCGAAGGGCTCGACAACGTGTCGGTCTCCCAGGTAGAGCTCAAATCCCACATCCAGTTCTATGACGGTATCCGTACCGCCGACATTCACGAAACCATCATCAAGGCGACGGCTGACCTCATCTCCGAGCAGACCCCGGACTACCAGTACATGGCAGCCCGTCTGGCCATCTTCCACCTGCGCAAGAAGGCCTACGGCCAGTTCGAACCGCCCCACCTCTACCAGCACGTGGCTCGTCTGGTGGACATGGGCAAGTACGACAAGCACCTGCTGGAAGACTACACCCAGGCCGAATTCGAAGAGCTGAACACCCATCTGGATCACTGGCGCGACATGGATTTCTCCTACGCGGCAGTCAAACAGCTGGAAGGCAAATATCTGGTCCAGAACCGCGTTACCGGCGAGATCTACGAGAGCCCGCAATTCCTCTATATGCTGGTTGCGGCCTGCCTCTTCTCCAAGTATCCGAAAGATACCCGTCTGGACTACATCAAGCGCTTCTATGATGCGGTCTCGACCTTCAAGATCTCCCTGCCGACCCCAATCATGAGCGGCGTGCGCACCCCGACCCGTCAGTTCAGCTCCTGCGTACTGATCGAGTGCGATGACAGCCTGGATTCCATCAACGCCACCGCCAGCTCCATCGTGCGTTACGTTTCTCAGCGCGCCGGTATCGGCATCAACGCTGGGCGCATCCGCGGTCTGGGCAGCCCCATCCGTGGCGGCGAAGCGTTCCACACCGGTTGCATTCCTTTCTACAAATACTTCCAGACTGCCGTGAAGTGCTGCTCCCAAGGCGGCGTGCGCGGCGGTGCGGCTACCCTGTTTTACCCGCTGTGGCACACCGAAGTGGAAAGCCTGCTGGTGCTGAAGAACAACCGCGGCGTCGAAGAGAACCGTGTTCGTCACATGGACTACGGCGTGCAGATCAACAAGCTGATGTACCAGCGCCTGATCAAGGGCGGTGACATCACTCTGTTCTCCCCGTCCGATGCGCCGGGTCTGTACGATGCCTTCTTCGCCGATCAGGACAAGTTCGAAGAGCTCTACGTCAAGTACGAGCAGGATCCGGCCATTCGCAAGAAGACTCTGAAAGCGGTAGACCTCTTCTCCCTGATGATGCAGGAGCGTGCCGGTACAGGTCGCATCTACATCCAGAACGTCGATCACTGCAACACCCACAGCCCGTTCGACCCGAGCGTGGCGCCGGTACGCCAGTCCAACCTCTGCCTCGAAATTGCGCTGCCGACCAAGCCGCTCAACAATATCGACGACGAGAGTGGCGAAATCGCCCTGTGCACCCTCTCCGCCTTCAACCTCGGTGCCATCGAGAAGCTGGAAGATCTGGAAGAGATGGCCGATCTGGCCGTGCGTGCCCTCGACGCCCTGCTCGACTATCAGGACTACCCGATTGCCGCCGCCAAGAAGGGCAGCATGGGTCGTCGCACCCTGGGGATCGGCGTTATCAACTACGCCTACTACCTGGCCAAAAATGGTGCCCGTTACTCCGACGGCTCCGGTCTGGCCCTGACTCACCGTACCTTCGAGGCCATTCAGTACTATCTGCTGAAAGCCTCCGTGCAGCTTGCCCGCGAGTTCGGCCCCTGCCCGCTGTTTGGCGAGACCACCTATGCCCAGGGCATCCTGCCCATCGACACCTATAAGAAGGATCTGGATGCGCTGTGCAACGAGCCGCTGCATCTGGATTGGGAAAGCCTGCGTGAAGAGATCAAGTCCGTGGGCTTGCGTAACTCCACCCTGACCGCCCTGATGCCGAGCGAGACCTCCAGCCAGATCTCCAATGCCACCAACGGCATCGAGCCGCCGCGCGGCCTGGTGTCGGTCAAGGCGTCCAAAGACGGCATTCTCAAACAGGTGGTGCCCGAGTATGATCGCCTGAAAGATCAATACGAATTGCTCTGGAAGCAACCGAGCGTTGACGGCTACCTGCAGCTGGTCGGTATCATGCAGAAGTTTGTGGATCAGGCGATCTCCGCCAACACCAACTACGACCCTGCCCGTTTCGAAGGCAACAAGGTGCCGATGAAACAGCTGCTCAAGGACTTGCTGACCGCCTACAAATACGGCCTCAAGACTCTGTACTATCACAACACCCGTGATGGTGCAGACGATGCCCAGACCGACCTGCAAGATGACGGTTGTGCTGGCGGGGCTTGCAAAATCTAAGTCACGGCAAGAACTGATAACCGGGCGGGAGCGACAAGCTCCCGCTCTCCTGTTTTCTCTATTCACATATTCTGGTAACCATGGCCTATTCAACTTTCTGCCAAACCCAAAACGACCAGCTCAAAGAGCCGATGTTTTTTGGCCAATCGGTCAACGTAGCCCGTTATGATCAACAAAAGCACGAAGTGTTCGAGCGGCTGATCGAGAAGCAGCTCTCCTTCTTCTGGCGCCCGGAAGAGGTGGATGTCTCCCGTGATCGCATCGACTATCAGGCCCTGCCGCCCCACGAGCAGCACATTTTCATCTCCAACCTGAAGTACCAGACCCTGCTGGACTCCATTCAGGGTCGCAGCCCCAACGTGGCCCTGCTGCCGCTGGTCTCCATTCCGGAGCTGGAAACCTGGATTGAGACTTGGGCCTTCTCCGAGACCATCCACTCTCGCTCCTACACCCATATCATCCGCAATATCGTCAACACCCCCGCCCAGGTGTTCGACGACATCGTGACCAATGAGCAGATCTTGAAGCGCGCCGGCTCCATCAGCCACTTCTACGACGACCTGATCGAAGCGACCGCCCTCTACAACCTGCATGGTGAAGGGACCCACACCGTCGCTGGCCGCGAAGTGACCATCACATTGCGCGAACTCAAGAAGAAGCTCTATCTGTGCCTGATGAGTGTCAACGCGCTGGAAGCAATCCGCTTCTACGTCAGCTTCGCCTGCTCCTTTGCCTTCGCCGAGCGTGAACTGATGGAAGGCAACGCCAAGATCATCAAGATGATCGCCCGCGACGAAGCGCTGCATCTCACCGGCACCCAACACATGCTGAACCTGATGCGCACCGGCCAGGATGACCCGGAGATGGCCGAGATCGCCGCCGAGTGCGAACAGGCCTGCTTCGAGATCTTCAAGGAAGCGGCCATTCAGGAGAAAGAGTGGGCCGAGTACCTGTTCCAGGACGGCTCCATGATCGGCTTGAACAAGGACATCCTCTGCCAGTATGTGGAGTACATCACCAACCTGCGCATGAGCGCAGTCGGCCTGCAGCCTGCCTTTGCCGGCACCAAGCAGAACCCGATCCCCTGGATCAACACCTGGCTGTCATCCGACAACGTACAGGTCGCCCCGCAAGAGGTAGAGGTCAGCTCCTATCTGGTCGGTCAGATAGACAGCGAAGTCAATGCCGACGACCTGGGTGATTTCGAGCTGTGAGTGACGCCAACAACACGCTGACCCATGCCCCGCACCCGCCTGCCGAACAGCATGCGGTCGTGGCACCACGGGTACATACCCGGGATGGTGCCGTGCTGCACGCCCATCCCGGCGAAAGCGTGTTGGAAACCCTGGAGCGCCATGGTCATCATGTGGAGTTCCAGTGTCGCAGCGGCTATTGCGGCGCCTGCCGCACTCCGCTGATGGCTGGCAAGGTGCACTACCCCAATGTGCCGCTGGCATTCGTCGCCCAGGGGGAGTGCCTCCCCTGCTGCTGCAAACCGGTCGGCGCTATCCGGCTGGATATCCAGAAGAGCTGACGCAGCCACCAGCTGCCACTCTCACAAAATAGAAAGCCGCCGGAGCAATCCGGCGGCTTTTTTTGTCTCTTCATCTTTGCTCGGGTTTGCTCGGGCGCCCGATTACAGACGCCCAAAGCCTCAGAGGATTACAACCAGGGGGCGGCAGTCGGTCCGTGGTGCAGGCCAAGCTTCCAGACCCGGCCGAAGTGCTTGTAGTGACCGGCAGCGACACCGGCCTTCTCACCCATACCGTGGTAGAGATCGAGGTGCCCCTTCTTCACCGCCCCGCCCACATCCAGCGCAATCAACAGCCGCAGCTGGTGCTTGCCGGTCCAGTTGCCCTCTTTGTCGAGCAAGGGAACTTCAGCGAGGATCGGGGTACCCATCGGCAGCAAGGTCTTGTCGGCGGCAACGGCCGCCAGCGGCAGCAGCGGGATACCGGCGGCGCCGATCACATCATTGGTGGGTCGACGCTCGAAGAAGACATAGGAGGGGTTCTGCTCCACCAGCTCCTTGACGCTCTCCTCCGGCTGTCGGTTGGCCCACTCCTTGATGGCCTTCATCGACATCTGCTCTTTAGGCACTTCGCCGCGGTCGATCAAGACCCGGCCGATACTGACGTAACCGTGGCCGTTCTTGCCGCTGTAGCCTAGATATTGCAGCCGATCGTCATCCCCGTAGTGGACAAAGCCCGAGCCCTGCACATCCATCAGGAAGTTGTCGATAAGGGATTTGCTGTAACCCAGCTCCAGCCCGCGGTTGGCCAAGGCCCCCTGATGGATCTCGGCCCGGGTCGGACAGCGACCGCCACATTTGGGCATGGCATAGATGGGATATTTGTACTTGGCATCCGGGCGGTGGCGCACTTCCAGCACCGGCGAGTAGTAACCGGTAAAGAGCACGTTACCCATGCGATCGGCGCCGCCCAGCTGAGCGAGGCTGATACCGTAACGGGTGATGTCGGCAGGGTTGCCACCGCCCGCGACCCAGCGGGAGAGCTGGTGATAGAGCTCGCCATAACGGCGGGTCATCTTGCCGGAGCGCTCCAATACCAGTCTGCTTTGCGGGCCAAATTTGCTGTAGTCGGCACGCGCACGGCTATTGACCCGCTCCACCCTCACCAGATCCTCAGGCAAGGTTCCGTCCAGATACTGCTTGCCCAGATTTTCCGGCACCTCGCAGTTAAGAAAGCATCTGTTGTCGGTCTGTTTTTTGGGCACTTCTGCTTTGTCAGAGTTGCCCGCACAACCGGCCAGTCCCAGCACTGCGGCGGTCAGCCAGTACGCGTGTTTGTTCATATGTCCTCATATAACACCAAGAGCCATGCTCGGCGGGGAAGATGCCAAATTTGCAGGGGGAAAGCAAACGACATCAATCACTTGAAGCAGGATTTCTCCAAAGGGGATCCGCTGGGTTATAACAAGGTGACAGGATGTGCGAGGTGATGGATGGAACAGCTCGAAATATTCCCGCTACAGAGCCCCTGCATCGGGGTCTGCGAAGTGAACAACAAAGGCTACTGCAAGGGGTGCCTGCGCAATCGCGAAGAGCGTTTCAACTGGCTCACCATGACCCCTGCCCAGCAACAAGAGGTGATGCGCCTGTGCCGCAACCGCAAGGCGCGGGTCGACGCCGCCCGCCGCAAGGCACAGGAAGGCGCTCCCAGTGAACTGCAAGCACAGCCCGGCTGGGATTTTTAAACTCAGCCTACCTGCAATCCCCACCTCACAACTCACCTATATCACCGGCAAAACAAAAAGCGGCACGCAGGCCGCTTTGGGTTATGACGTGTTGTCGGGTGGCAAAGCTTATGCCGTGGCCAATTTGGCCTGCTCTTCACCGCGCTTGAGCATGGCGTAGGAGACACCGGTCAGCAGCGAGCCTGCCGCAATCGCCACGATATACATCATGACGTTGCTGATGGCATGCGGGATAAAGAGCACGAACAGACCGCCGTGGGGTGCCATCAGCTCGCAGCCGAACAGCATGGAGAGCGCACCGGTCAGGGCGCCACCAACCATACAGGCCGGGATGACGCGCATCGGATCCTTGGCGGCAAACGGAATGGCCCCCTCGGAGATAAAGCACAGACCCAGTACGAAGGATGCTTTGCCCGCTTCCTGCTCCGCCTTGATGAACTTGGTGCGGGCCAAGAAGGTCGCGATCCCCATCCCCAGTGCCGGCACCATACCAGCGGCCATCACGGCAGCCATCGGGGCGTAGGTTTTGGAGGCCAGCAGGCCGACACCGAAGGCGTAAGCCGCCTTGTTGACCGGGCCGCCCATGTCAAAGCACATCATGGCACCGATGATGACACCCAGCAGCACGGCGTTGGCAGAGCCCATGTTGTTGAGGAACTCGGTCATGGCATTCATGATGCCGGCCACCGGGCCACCCACCACGTAGATCATCACCAGGCCGGTAAAGAGGCTGGCAAACAGCGGAATGATCAGGATCGGCTTGAGCGCTTCCAGGGTAGTCGGCAGGCGCACCTTGTCACTCAGGTATTTGGCGCTGTAACCGGCCAGGAAACCGGCCACGATGCCGCCAAGGAAACCGGCTCCCAGCGAGCTTGCCAGCATACCGCCGATCATGCCGGGAGCGAGACCCGGGCGGTCAGCGATGGAGTAGGCAATGTAACCGGCCAGCACCGGGATCATCAGGGCGAAAGCGGAGCCACCACCGATCTTCATCAGGGCGGCGGCCAGAGTGCCTTCCACCTTGAACGCTTCGATACCGAACACGAACGAGAGCGCGATGATAAGACCGCCCGCCACCACCATCGGCAGCATAAAGGAGACCCCGGTCAGCAGGTGCTTGTAGGGGCCAGCTTTTTCCTCTTTCTTGGGCTGGCTGGCGCCGCTGTGGCGATAGGTTTTCGCCTCGGTCCACGCCTTGTCCAGCTCGGCGCGGGTTTTCTTTAGCGCCGCACCGGTACTGGTACGGTAGACCGGCTTGCCGTCGAAACGGGCCATGTCCACCTCGATATCGGTGGCGAGGAACACCAGATCGGCGGCGGCAATCTCCTCGACGGTCAGGGCATTCTGGGCACCGACCGAGCCTTGGGTCTCAACGCGGATCTGATAACCCAGCTGTTTGGCCATGGTCTCCAGCGCTTCTGCCGACATAAAGGTGTGGGCCACACCGGTCGGACAGGCGGTCACCGCCACAATACGCTTGCCAGCGGCGGCCGGTTTGGCGGCAGCATTGGCAACGGCGGAGGCGGCTTGATGACGATAGACACTGGCGCCGCTGCTGGCTGCCTCCAGCAAGGCGGCCGGATCCTGCAGGGCGAGATCCATGCTGCCCTGATAGACCCGTTTGCCATCATAGGCGGCGAGATCCACCGGAGCGCTGGTGACGACCAGCACCAGCTCGGCCGCGGCAATCTGCTCTTTTGAGGGGATCTGGCGCGGTTGCACACTGGAGCCGACGTCGAGGGTGAGTTCCCAGCCAGCCTGTTTGGCCTGCTGTTCTATCCGTTTTGCAGCGAGAAAGCTGGTAGCAATGCCCGCCGGGCAAGCCGTAACCAAGATTGCTTTCATTGGGCATCTCCTGAGTTTTCCATTGAGGGGGTATTGCACTGAACCGGTGCCAGCGCATCCAGACGCTCTACGCGCACCTGTTCAAGTAAGGGGTTGAGCACATTGATATCGTCAAAGCCGACCGCCACCTGACTGACCGCCAAGGCCGAGACGGCGGTGGCCAGCCGCAGGGTCTGCTCCGGCGCCCAGCCAAGGCTCAGACCATGGGCGAGACCGGCGACCAGCGAATCGCCGGCACCCACGGTGCTGACCACCTGCATCCGCGGCGGAATCGCCTGCCAGACGGCATCCGGGGCAAACCAGATGAGGCCATCGGCGCCGTTGGAGATCACCACGTTGGGGATCCCGCTGGCCTGCAGCGCGCGGGCACACTCGGCCTGCTCGCTCAGCGTCTTGATGGGGCGGCCCGCCCACTGGCCGAGCTCCTCCAGATTGGGTTTGACCAGGGTCGGCGCCGCCTTGATCCCTTCGCTTAAGGCCGCACCGCTGCAATCGAAGATCACCTGCTTGCCCTTGGCCTTGAGCAGGCGGATCAGATGGGCGCAGTAATCGGGGGCTACCCCTTTGGGCAAGCTGCCCGCCAGCACAAACCAGGCGGCGTGAGGGGCCAATTGGTCGATGGCCTGCTCCAGCGCGCTCACCTCCCCTTGCTGGATGGTGAGCCCCGGCAGGTTGAGATCGGTGACCCGACCGGACTGCTCGGAGATCTTGACGTTGATGCGGGTACTGCCCGCGACACGGACAAAGTGATCATCCAGCGCCCGCTCTGCAAACAGGGAGACAAAGCTCTGCGCATTGTCAGCGCCCAGCCAGCCGGTGACGCCTACCTCGCGGCCCAAATCTTTGAGCACCATGGCGACGTTGATCCCCTTGCCCGCCGCACGCAGGTTGGCCTCGCTCACCAGATTGACCTCGCCAAGGCTCATCGCCTCGAGACGGGTGGTGAGATCAAGGGCGGGGTTGAGGGTAATGGTGAAAATCTTCATCAATGCGCCCCCTCGCCCAGACCAGCGGCGATCGCCTCACCGATCCCCTTGAGAGCCGCTTCGGCATCTGCCCCTTCGGCGCGAAATGCCAGACGGTGACCGCACTTGACGCCAAGGCCGATCACCTTCATCAGGCTCTTGGCGGAGACCGCCTCGCCGCTGCCATCCAGATTGGCAACCCGGATGTCGGATGCAAACTCTTTGGCCACCTTGACCAGCATGGCGCCCGGACGGGCATGCAGGCCGTGGGGGTTGATGATGGTGAAGGTTTCGGAAAGACCGCTCGCGGGGCCCGCCTGCAACATGGCCAGCCCCTCGCTGCCCGCCAGCGTCGCCAGCTGACCGGCGGCCGCCAGTTTGGCCAGATTCTCCAGTTGCGGCAGATGGCCGCTATCTGCGGCGCACAGCAGCAGCATGGCGTTGACCGGCAGCTCCCCTGCGCGAAGTTCGCTGCTCGGGGTGGCCAGCACCCAGCCAGTCTGGGCCGATGCTGTTTGCTGAACATTGGCGCGGGCCAGCCAGACGCCCTCGCCCAGATAGGCAGGGTCGCTTGCCAGCAGTGCGCTTACCATGGCGGCATCGCCCCAACCGGCGGATTTGGCGCGGGCAGCGGCGCCCAGCAGCAGCTGGTCGCGATCATCGGCCGGGAAGTCGGCCAGGGTCAGGTATTGCACCTCTTTGGCGGCAGTGGCGCCGGTCAGGATATTGATGATGGTGTCGGCGTCGGTGGCCTCTTTAAGCTGGGCTGCCGCCTGCTCGTCACCCAGCACATGGGTGAGCTGGCGCAAGATGCCCAGATGCTCGTCCGACTTGGCGGCGATACCGATGGCGACATAGGCAATCTGCCCCTCGTCCCACTCGATGCCATTGGGGAACTGGGCCACCATGACGCCGGTGATCTTCACCAGATGACGGGTGTCAGTGGTGCCGTGGGGAATGGCGATGCCGCTGCCAAGGTAGGTGGCATGCTGCGCTTCACGGGCCAGCATGCCATCGACATAGCCCGCCTCCACCAGACCGGCCTCGGTCAGTTTGCCTGCCAACAGGGCAATCGCCTCGGCCTTGGTCGCCACCGACTGTCCCAGCAAGATCTGCTCTCGCACCAACTTCAACATAGCCACTCTCCATCAGATCCCGGCATCGCCGGGTCAACACAATTGAACATTCGGTTTGCCTGCCAGCTGACGATAGTCGGGATACCTCGAAATGTGATCCTGACCGGGTTTTACCATCCTGCTCTGCATCTCTGCGAAGCGGTGCTGCTGACAAGCTGAATCGTTTCACTTACACTCAGACTGAATCGTTTCAGCGAATTGATCAAGTACCCACAAAGAGCGGTTTTCAATGATATGATCCCGCGCACACTTTTCGGTGCCCTTACCAGGCAGTGCCCGTGGGCCTAGCAACTCAAACAGAGCCAATATGATGAAACTGGATGAAATCGCCGCCCTCGCCGGTGTCTCGCGCACCACGGCCAGCTATGTGATCAACGGCAAGGCCGACCAATACCGCATCAGTCAGGCCACCCGCGACAAGGTGATGGCCGTCGTCACCGCCCACAACTACCAGCCGGACAGCCGCGCCGCCTCCCTGCGCGGCGGCCAGACCAAAACCCTCGGCTTTATCCTGCCCGACCTTGAGAACGCCAGTTACGCCAAGCTGGCCAAACGGCTGGAACAGGGGGCGCGGTCGCAGGGCTATCAGCTGCTCATCGTCTGCTCGGAAGATGATCCTGCCACCGAAAAAGAGCTGGCCCAGATGCTGGTGAGCCGCCATGTGGATGCCCTGCTGGTGGCCAGCTGCCTGCCGCCGGATGATCCCTTCTATGGCAACCAGCAAGCACAAGGGGTGCAGATCCTCGCTATCGACCGGAGCATGGCGGCCGATCGTTTCGTCACCGTCGCCAGTGAAAATGAGAAGGCGAGCCATGACCTCACCGCCTCCCTGCTCACCCCGGCCATTCGCCATATCGCCTTGATCACCGCACTGCCTGCACTCACGATCAGTCAGGAGCGAAAAGCGGGCTTCGAGCAGGCCATCGCCAGCCACAGTGCGACCTGCCACCTCTGTGAAGGGGCCCACTTCTCGCGCACCGAGGGGTATCGCCTGATCAAACATCTGCACCAGCAGCTGGGCCAGTTGCCCGAGGCGCTGATCACCACCTCCTACATCCTGATGGAGGGGGTACTGGACTACCTGCTGGAACAAGAGACCGATATGAGCCAGCTCGCCATGGCCACCTTCGGCGACGATCGGCTGCTCGACTTCCTCCCCTTTGGCATCAACTCCCTGCCCCAGCAGCACGACGCGCTGGCGAGCCAAGCGCTGGAGCTGGCACTCAAGGCGGTCAATGGCGACTACCAGAGCGGGCTGCACTATGTAAGCCGCACCCTCAAGCGGCGTCGCTAAGCCGCCTGCGGCAATCGCTCACAACCGCACAGGCTGCCGGCACAAACTGCCTGCATGAGCAGCCAGAACTGACAGCCTGTGCAGCTTCTTTTCTCAACGCCCACCTTTGCACGCGTCTGTTTGGCCAGCGGAAGATCGGCCAACCGGCCGACAGGGCTTGCTATCCCAGCTCAGGGCCCGTTTATCGGCCCATCGGCTCGCTATAAATTAAATTTATGGCTTTTGACCATATGACCCTATTTTTACTTATGCCGAGCCATCCGGGCCGCTAGCGCCCCCTTTTGCCCTCTGTCGCCCCTTCCAGACGCCTGTAGCAACCCCCTCCGATCCCGAGGGCCGGTTCAAGCGGATTGGCATCGCCCCCTCAAGGCGCACATTTTTTCGGCGCATAGCGCTGAGTGTCATTTTTTATTTCCACTTAAATGCCTTCAACAGCACAAGATCCGCTTTTTAGGGGTTGTCTCCGCTATTTCAATCCGTTAACGTGGCAACCATCTTTTACAACCGACAGGTTTCAGGTACAGATGTTTCCACGCCGATATTGCTAGCCTCCGGCTTTTCCCCCGGAGGCGCCTCCCGACACAGCCAACTGGCTCTCTCTTGTTTGCAACATCTCCGCTCACTTTCGGATGGATAACATGAACACCAAGACTCTGGGTTGTACCCTGTTGATTGCCGGCACCACCATAGGCGCCGGTATGCTGGCCCTGCCGCTGGCTTCCTCGTCCCTCGGTGGCCCCGCCACCCTGCTGCTGATGATTGGCCTGTGGGCCCTGATGGCCTTTACCGCCATGCTGCAGGTGGAGGCCAGCCTCAATACCGGCAAGTGGTACCTGCACCAGCTGGCGGATCACCTGCTCGGCCCCTGGGGCAAGCGCATCGCCTCCTTCTGCATCCTGATGCTGTTCTACGCCCTCGCCTCCGCCTACATCAGCGGTGGCAGCAGCCTGCTGGCACAGGCGCTGGCCGATGCCGGCATCACTCTGAGCCAGGAGCAGGCCGCCTGGGCCTTTACCCTGCTGTTTGGCGGCATGGTCTGTGTCGGTACCCGATCGGTGGATTACCTCAACCGGCTGATGTTCACCGTCAAACTGGTGATCATGGTGGTGGTGCTGGCGTTGCTGCTACCACGCACCGAAGGGCAGCATCTGCTCTCGATGCCGCTGGGTCAGGGCCTGTTGCTGGCGGGCCTGCCGGTCATCTTCACCTCGTTCGGCTTTCACGGCTCCATTCCGAGCGTGATGCTCTACCTCGGTGACTGCCCCAAGCAGTTGCGTCGGGTCTTTGTCTGGGGCTCAGCCCTGCCGCTGATCCTCTACGTGCTGTGGCAGGTGGCGATCCTCGGTCTGCTCGGCCAGCAAGCCCTGCTGCAAACCGGCGGCGCGCTGGACAGCCTGCTGGCCAACGTCGGCAAGCTGGTGAGCTGGCCTGCGTTTAATCAGGCGATGCACCTGTTTGCCGATCTGGCACTCGCCACCTCCTTCCTCGGGGTAACGCTGGGGCTGTTCGACTTTATGGCCAAGGCAACCCGCCGCAAGGACAACTGGCAGGGCCGCACTCAGACTGGCCTCATCACCTTCGTGCCGCCATTGCTGTTTGCCCTCTACTTCCCGCAGGGCTTTATCATGGCGCTCGGTTACGCCGCCATTGCTCTGGCCATCCTCGCGGTACTGCTGCCGGTGGCGCTGGTATGGCAGAGCCGCAAACAGGCGCCAGCCCACCACTACCGCGCCCCGGGTGGCGTAGTGGCGCTGGGAGTGGCCGCCGCCATGGGCATACTGATTGTCGGCGTACAGATCAGCGTCAGTATGGGGCTGCTGCCTGCGCTGTAATCCAGATACTGAATGCCCCAATAGCCAAGCCCCGCCAATTAACTTGACGGGGCTTTTTGTTGGAAAAGAAATCAAGTTGGATACAGGCATCCGCCATTAATTAAGAGTGCGACCCTTACCAAACAAACACCCAAACCTTCGGCTATATACCGACCTTTTTACTACCCAACCCTGAATAATCAGTTCAAAAACCGTTCATGCCCCTTCGCTACACTGCCTGCTCGTTTATCGCTATCAGGAGTTTGAAAACAATGATGTTGCACCTCAAGAAGAGCACCCTTGCCCTCGTCCTGCTTGCCGCCAGCGGCGCACTTAGCGCCGCCGAAATCGCCAACAACAATATTACCGAGGCGGAGATCAAGGCCGCGCAGGATGGTTGGGGCGCGGCGCTCATCAAGATCAGCGATGACTATCGCGTCGGTGGGATTGAGCGCGCCAAGGCGACTGCCGAGTCGGTGCTCGACAGCGCTTATGGCTACCAGCAGGGGCCGGTGCTGTTCAAGCCGACCCTTGCCGGTGGCGAGCAGACCTTTCGCACCAACCGCGAGGGGGCGCTGGCCTACTTTGTCGGCAACAACAGCGCCTACCCCACCGACAAAGGGTTCGCCCTGAAAAACTGGCAGAGCTATCGCTATGACAACGCCGCCGTCTATATCAACGGCGACATGGCGCTGACCATGGGCAAGGTTCATCTGGTGGATCGCGATAACAAGGAGACCACGGTCGACAAGACCTGGGGTTTCAAGAAGGGGGATGATGGCAAGGTGCGCATCGTGCTGCACCACTCCTCCCTCCCTTATGAGGGGTAATGACGGGGCCCTGCTCTGCCCACCATCAATATGATCAAAAAACAGCCCTGCCACCTCGGCAGGGCTGTTTTTTTGCGCCTGCGCTTGGCAGATGGCGAGTGAGTGGATGACGGTCGTGCTAAGGCAGTTTGCTGCTACCCTCAAGGCAAGCCATTGAGATGCCGAGAATATCGCGTCTCTCAACACCAGCCACTCGATATCATCACACAAGGAGCCAGATACCATGACCATACTGCCTGTTTACGCGGCCCTGCTTGCGCTGCTTTTTGTGTTGCTGAGCATTCGTACCATTCGCACCCGCCATAGCCGCAAGGTGGCACTCGGCCATGGCGATGATCCCGCCATGCTGCGGGCCATGCGGGTACACGCCAACTTTGCCGAGTATGTCCCCCTCGCCCTGCTGCTGGTCTATTTCGTTGAAACCGGCAGCCATGCCCCCTGGCTGGTTCATTTGCTGGGGAGTGCCTTGCTGCTTGGTCGCCTCTGCCACGCCTTTGGCATGAGCCGCACGCCGGAGAACTTCCGTTATCGGGTGGCGGGAATGGGGCTGACCTTCACAGTGATCCTGGTGAGCGCTGCCCATATCCTGATCACGGCGCTGCCCCCCTGACCCGGCCGTCACGAATAGCTGGCGAAGCGGTCTGGCAGCCATCCCAATCGGCTATTCTTCACTGCACAGATAGTCGCAACAGTTCTGCTTAAACAAGCCCGATTCAGGAGTGCGATATGAAGTGGATTGGCTGGTTACTGCTTGTCGGGCTGACTCCCGTTGCCCACGCAACCCCGCTAAAGCTGGCGGCAGCGGTCGAACACACTGCGATATTGCGCCCTTTTATTCATGACTGGTTTGGCCGGGCCGGCATCGACTTTCAGTTGATCCCCTGCACCTATGCCCGCTGCGAAAAGTTGATTGAGGCAGACCATGCCGTCGATGGCGATATGGCCCGGATCAAGGGCTTTGATCAGACCTATCCCCACTTGCTGCAGATCGGTGCCCCCATCTCGGAGGCGGCGATTTATGGTCAGGCACGGGATAACCCGAGCTGGCCCCCTGCCGAGGGTACCGTGATTGGCTGCCTGCGTGGCATCCAGTGGTGCGAGCGCTTCCTCGGCAACTATCAGGTCATCTGGTTGAACGATGAGAAGCAGGGGCTTGCCCAACTGCATCGAGGCAAAGTGGACTGGCTCATCAAGATGCGCCCCGCCTCTCAACCTTCACTGGCGTCCCCCTGGCAGAAGATCACCAAAGAGCAGGTCTTTCTCTATCTCGATAAAAAGCACCGCGCGGAAATTGCAGCCCTGCTCAAGGTACAGCTGGCGTTTATCAATAACGGCCGCTGGCTGGCGATGCAAAAGCAGTACCTCTCCGCCATCTAGCACTGCTCTCGCAGCACCACACAGTGCCGATTGCATGGCCGAAAAAACAAAAAGCCCTGCCAGATTGGCAGGGCTTTTCAGTCAACCGCATAGCTGGGGAGTCAAGCTCCCGAGCCGCTTACTGGTTGTGGGTAGAGCGACGTGGACGACGGGCCTGAGCCGGTTTGCCTGCACCATCAGCCGGACGCTGACCACCTTGCGGCTTGGGCTTGCCACCGTTACCGGTACGCGCACCACCCGCATTGCCATTGGAGGCGGAACGACCGGCCCCCTGACGCTGGCCTTGACCTTGCGGACGCGGCGTACGGCGCTGCTCGCTCGGATCGCGGGGCTCTTTGCGCAGCGGCGCGCCGATACCACGGGCGATATTGTCCAGGGTCTCGCGGGAGGCTTCGAAACCGGCCACCTGCTCGCACGGAATGTTCTGCTTGGTCAGACGCTCGATGGCCTTGATAAGCTTGCCTTCATCTGCAGCCACCAGCGAGATGGCGTGACCGGCAGCACCGGCACGGCCGGTACGACCGATGCGGTGCACGTAATCTTCCGCCACGTTCGGCAACTCGAAGTTGACCACTTGCGGCAACTTGTCGATGTCCAGACCACGGGCGGCGATGTCGGTCGCCACCAGCACCTTGACGCTACCATCCTTGAAACCGGCCAGCGCGCGAGTACGGGCACCCTGGCTCTTGTTACCGTGGATGGCGGCGGCGCTGACGCCGTTCTTGTCGAGGGTCTCGGCAACACGGTTGGCCATGTGCTTGGTACGGGTGAACACCAGTACCTGCTGCCAGTTGTTGCTGGTGACCAGATGACTCAGCAGGGCAATCTTGTTGGCCTTGTCGCACGGGTGCACCAGCTGCTCGATACGCTCGGCAGTGCTGTTGCGCGGGGCGACTTCAATGACAGCCGGGTTATCCAGCAGACCAGTGGCCAGTTCGCGGATCTCGTCGGCGAAAGTGGCGGAGAACAGCAGGTTCTGGCGCTTCTTCGGCATCAGGGCCAGGATGCGGCGGATGTCGCGGATAAAGCCCATGTCGAGCATGCGGTCCGCTTCGTCCAGTACCAGGATCTCCACTTCGTCGAACTTGACGGCGTTCTGGTTGTAGAGATCCATCAGGCGGCCAGGACAGGCCACCAGCACGTCCAGACCACGGCGAGTAGCCATCATCTGCGGATTGATGCTGACGCCGCCGAAGACAACATGGCTGCGCATCGGCAGGTGTTTGCCGTAGTTACGTACACTCTCGCCCACCTGGGCGGCCAGCTCGCGAGTCGGGGTCAGCACCAGCGCACGAATGCGGTTCGGAGACACCTTGCGCTTGCTCTCCATCAGACGTTGCAGCATCGGCAGGGTAAAGCCTGCGGTCTTGCCGGTCCCTGTTTGGGCCGCCGCCATCAGATCGCGGCCAGCCAGAACGGCGGGGATCGCTTGCTGCTGAATGGGAGACGGGGTGTCGTAGCCTTGTTCGGCAACGGCACGCAACAAGGGTTCGGCCAGACCGAGGGAAGTAAAACTCATAATTACCTGCTAGAGATAGGGGCGCCGGGGATTTGTGGTGGGGCTCCTCTGCTGAGCCGATGCCATCTCACAAGATCTGGGCCTATTGAGAAAACAACGATTTCCCCGGGGAGCAGAGCAAAGGGGAAAGAATAGAGGCGCAGTCTAACGGAGTTGCCCGGGATAAACGAGAAAAATGTGATGCTCCTCCCAGCACGAACAGAAAATCCCCCTCCTGCCCCCCGAATAATCCCGTTGATTGATGTAGCACGCACCACACTATTAACTGGCAACACAATATCTACCCTCGCAGGCATGACTCGCGGGGCAAAAGCACGGGATAGAAGAACACAATAACGAGGTTTAGCTATGACCACGCCATATCGTCCCCGCGGCAGTTGGCAGGCAAGGATTGGCCTGCTGCTTCTGCTGCTAAGCCCTGCGCTGCAGGCCAGTCAGACTCTGACCGTGGCCTGGAGTCACTGGCCCCCCTTCAGCCAAATCAACAACCGGGGTGAGCTGGATGGGCTGGATGTCAGTCTGACCCGCCAGATCCTCACCCAGGCGGGCTTTGCCCCCAAGTTTCGCGAACTTCCCTGGGCGCGGGCACTGCATCTGGTAGAGCATGACCAGCTGGATGTGGCGATGGCCGCCCTCCCCCTGCCGGAGCGCCAGAGCTATGCCCGCTTCTCGACCCCCTACCGCCAGAGTGCCTATGTGCTGCTGAGCAATGACCCGATTCCCGGCCATCAGGATCGCTGGGCGCAGCTCGATAATCTGCCCGCGCTGTGCAACGAGAAAGGACTCAAGATAGGCAAGTTGCGCGGCACCCGCCCCATGCATCAGATGGATAGCTGCCCGGCGCTTAAAATGGCGACCGAATACAACGCCGATGAGCGGATGCTCGATCTGCTGCTGGCCCGCCGCCTCGATGGCATCATCATGGAGTGGCAATATGCCCGCTACCGGCTGGCCCAGCTGGGGGCCGAAGAGTTTATCAGCTGCCAACTGTTGCTACACCACCAGCCGGTCAGTCTGATGTTTGCCAAAAACAGCGTGAGCGAAGAACAGATCCTCAAAGTCAACGAGGCCATTCATGCCTTGCCCAAATCCCACAACAAGTTCTCGCCCCCCAAGTGTCGCCTCAATGCCGATCCGGGCGCCGCAGATCTGCTGACCCGCACCCTCCGCAAGCATTGACGGGATAAGCCGCCACCTGAAATAGCAAAGGCGACCCGAAGGTCGCCTTTTTGGTATTGTCGAACTTGTTCCCCGAACAGGGAACGCTCAGTCGATAAGCAGCAACAGGGATCAGCGCAGCTGCGGGGTATGGGTCAACACCCCCTGATTCTGGGCGCGATGGCGCAGCAGGTGATCCATCAATACCAGTGCCAGCATGGCTTCGGCGATGGGCACGGCGCGGATGCCGACGCAAGGGTCGTGACGACCCTTGGTGATCATCTCGATAGCCTCACCTTCGGTATTGATGGTCTTGCCCGGCACAGTGATGCTGGAAGTCGGTTTGAGCGCCATGCTCACCACGATATCCTGACCTGACGAAATACCGCCCAGAATGCCGCCCGCATGGTTGCTGGCAAAGCCCGCCGGGGTCATCTCGTCGCGATGCTCGGAGCCTTTTTGCTCCACTACCGCAAAGCCGTCACCGATCTCCACCCCTTTCACCGCATTGATGCCCATCATGGCATGGGCAATGTCGGCGTCGAGACGATCAAACACCGGCTCACCAAGGCCCACCGGCACATTACTAGCAATGACCTGCACCTTGGCACCGATACTGTTGCCCTCTTTTTTCAGGTCGCGCATGTATTGATCCAGTTCTTCCAGCTTGCCCGCATCGGGGAAGAAGAAGGGATTCTGCTCGATCTGCGCCGCGTCAAACGCCTCGGCCTTGATGGGGCCGAGCTGGGAGAGAAAACCGGTGATCTCGATGCCATGCACCTGTTTGAGGTACTTCTTGGCAATGGCCCCCGCTGCTACCCGCATCGCGGTTTCGCGGGCGGAGGAGCGACCACCGCCGCGATAGTCCCGCTGACCATACTTCTGGTGGTAGGTGTAGTCAGCGTGACCCGGCCGGAACAGATCCTTGATGTCGGAGTAATCCTTGGAGCGCTGATCGGTATTCTCGATGAGCAGCCCGATGGAGGTGCCGGTGGTCTTGCCCTCGAACACCCCGGAGAGGATCTTCACCTCGTCCGGCTCGCGGCGCGGCGTGGTGTAGCGGGAAGTGCCCGGCTTGCGCCGATCCAGATCCCCCTGCAGATCCGCCTCGCTGATCTCCAGCCCAGGCGGGCAGCCATCAACCACGGCGCCCAGCGCCAGGCCGTGGCTCTCGCCAAAGGTGGTGACCCGAAAGAGTTGACCAAAACTGTTCCCTGCCATGCGCGCTCCTGCTTAGTTCTTGTAGATGGCGAAATGATCCTGATACTGCACCAGCTCGTCACGGGTCATCACAAAGACGCCGTGACCGCCGTTTTCGAATTCAACCCAGGTAAAGGGGATCTCGGGGAACTGGGCTTCCAGATGGATCATGCTGTTGCCCACTTCGACCACCAGCACGCCGTTATCCTTGAGGAAATCTGCCGCATGGGCCAGCAGACGCTTGGTCAGCTTGAGACCATCGGAGCCGGACGCCAGCGCCAGCTCGGGCTCGTGACGGAACTCGTCCGGCAGATCCGACATATCTTCGGAGTCCACATAGGGCGGATTGGAGACGATGAGATCGTACTTGTCGCCCGCCGGCAGATCGCGGAACAGATCGGAGCGGATCGGAATGACCTGCTGCTCCAGCCCGTGATCGTTGATATTGCGCTCGGCCACGTTCAGCGCATCGATGCTGATGTCGATGGCATCCACTTCCGCTTCTGGGAACTCGTGGGCCATGATGATGGCGATACAGCCGGAGCCGGTGCACAGGTCCATGATCCGGGTCGGTTCATGTTTGAGGAAGGGCGCGAAACGGTTGGCAACCATCTCGGCGATGGGAGAACGGGGAATGAGCACCCGCTCGTCCACGTAGAACTCCCAACCGGCATACCAGGCCTTGTTGGTCAGATAGGCGGCCGGTACCCGCTCCTGTACACGGCGGATAATCAGCTCGGCGATGCGGTGACGCTCGCTGCTGGTGAGACGGGAGTGGCGCATGGCCGGGTCTACATCCGGTGGCAGATGTAACGCGGGCAGTACCAGCTGCACAGCTTCATCCCAGGCGTTGTCGGTTCCATGACCGTAAAAAATCCCGGCGTCGTTGAAACGACTCATGGCCCAACGCAACATGTCCTGGATGGTGTGCATCTCGGCAACCACCTCATCGATAAATATCTTGTCCAAATCCACCTCCAAGTCGAGTAATATCCGGCCCGAGCCCCGTTTACCTGACGGGCAAGACGCATACCTAATACATGAGCATCTGATGAAAAAAACGCCCTCACCGACAGACGAGGAAACCCTGCTGTTCCGCGATGCGATAAAAGGTACCCGGAAAATCAAGCAAGATACCATAAGGGCCGAGTTACGCCCGGTCAAGCAGAAACGCGAATTGCGCGAAACCCGCGAAAAGCTTGGGGTTGACCACTATTTCAGCGATGAGTATCAGCCCCATCTCGACGACGATGGGCCGACCCGTTACGTGCGGGAAGATGTGTCAAAATTTGAGCTGAAAAAGCTCAAGCGGGGCATTTATCCGCCGGAGATCTATCTCGATCTGCACGGCATGAATCAGCAGCAGGCAAAACAAGAGCTGGCCGCCCTGCTCACCCTCTGCCAGAAAGAGAACATTCACGTCGCCTCGGTGATGCACGGCATCGGCAAACATATTCTCAAGCAGCGCATTCCCAGCTGGCTGGCCCAGCACCCCAATGTGCGCGCCTTCCATCAGGCTCCCCGCGAATGGGGCGGCGACAGCGCCATTCTGGTGTTGCTGGATATCGAAGAGTAGTTAGCCAAACGACCACACTATACTGAATATCAATATGTTATTCGCCGTGGAGGTCGCATGTTTACACAGGGTTCCCATGCCGACATAAAGTCATCTCTCGACGCCATCGGCGCTGCCGTAGCGGTGTTCAGCCTCGACAAAGATGATCACTTTGTGCTGGTCTCTGCCAACGATACCTTTGCCAAGGCGTTCGAGCTGGATGTCCTTGGCAGCATTGGCAAACAGCTGAGCGAGATGTTTCCCCGCTACATCACCAATACCATCGAGCCGCCAATGCACGATTGTGTGCGCATGCAGACCGGGCTCGAGAGCGAGCTGCCCATCGACAGCCTCTCGCGTACCAGTTGGTGGCGCTTTATTCTCTCCCCCATCATCCCCGAGCAGGCACGGATCAACCGGATCATCGTGACCGCCATCGACATCACCGCCAGGATGCAGCTGGAAGAGGCGCTCACCACCAGTCGCCGTCGCTTCGAGGCAGTGGTCAACTCCGCCTATGACGGCATCATCAGTGTCAGCAGCGAGTCACGCATCGAGCTTATCAACACCGCCGCCTGCGAGATGTTCGGCATCGACGAAAGCTATCTCGGCAAGCGACTGGAAACCCTGCTGCCACAGCGTTTTCGCGCCAATCACGAAACCTATTTCAAAGCCTTCAGCAGCTCCCCCATCAATTCGCGCCCGATGCATGCCCGCGCCTCGGTGATGGGTCTGCGCCGCTACGGCAGCGAATTTCCGCTGGAGGTGACCATCGCCAAGATCAATCTGGGCCCGACCACCGAGATGACCGCCATCTTGCGGGATATCTCGGAGCGAGCCCGACTGGTGGAGGAGTTGAAGGTCGCCGCCACCACGGATCCCCTGACCGGCATTGCCAATCGGCGCCGCTTCAACGAGCTGGTCAACGCCGAGATGCAGCGCTGCCAGCGTTTCGGCCATACCATGAGCCTGCTGCTGATCGATATCGACCACTTCAAGGAAGTCAACGACACCTTTGGCCATCAGCAGGGAGATCTGGCGATCCTGAGTCTGGTGAAACGGATCAGCAAACAGCTGCGGGAGGTGGACATGCTGGGTCGCTGGGGTGGCGAGGAGTTTATCGTACTGCTACCGGAAACCTCCCTCGAGCTCGCCTGGGCCAGCGCCGAGCGGATCAGGCTAGCCATCGAATCCCAGCACCATGCACTGGACGGGGCTCTTGAGATCTCCCTCACCATCAGTATCGGGATCAGCGCCAGCAAGGGCAGCCATGACACTGTAGAGAAGATGGTTAGACGAGCCGACACCGCCCTCTATTTGGCCAAGAAACAGGGGCGCAACTGCTGCCGCAAAGAGGAACCGGAGCCGACCTGATGGCGCACGCCCCTGCCCTCTGGTGACACTGCTAACCTTTGCCTGCAGAGATAACCAACCGCAACGTACACAAAAAGCAGCGCTACTCTCTTCGGTAGCGCTTTTTTTCGTCCTGCTTTTGGTGGACTCAACCATCAAGGGGACGGCTAAAGCGCAGTGGGTCACCATCAGCCAGAGAGAGCCTCACCGACAGCATGCCGCCGTTGGGCAATTGCCACTCAAAGAAGTCATCAAAACCGGCCATCGTTACGGCGCGGATCACCTTGGCGACCACACCGTGCGCCACCAGCAGTATCCGCTCCCCTTGCATGGTCGAAGCAAGTTCCGTGAGTCCCTGCGAGACCTGGGCAATCACCTCATCAATGGTTTCACCACCGGGAGGAGCTTCAGCCCAGCGCCGGGTGATATTGCGCGCCCACAGTTCGGGATAGCGATCCCTCGCTTCTGCCTGCGTCAGCCCTTCAAACAGGCCGACATCCCGTTCACGAAAGGCCGGCACAAGTTCCACAGGCAATCCCAACTGACGAGACAAGATGGTAGCACTCTCCCTTGTTCGAAGCAGAGGGGATGCCAGCAACCGATCGAACGGCTGCTCTGTCACAGCTACCTTCTCAGCCAGACAAGAGATCTGGCGCACGCCATCGTCATTGAGCCCGATATCCAGCGCGCCCTGATAACGCCCTTCCGCATTGGCCTGCGTCTCTGCATGGCGGATCACCACCAGTTCCATGGTGCACTCCTCTTTCCTACTATCTGCTTAGTGATTAAACCACATACGACTTCCCATTCAGATAACGAGACGACAATCCCCATTCATCTGCGCACCTTAACGATTCTTTAAAATCGAACAAGATTACCTCGCTCCCAGTGAAAATAATCTGCTGAACTACGCACACTCATCCGTAAACAAATAGATACATATGACTTTTACATCCAACATGTTCATTTCTCACTCCGTGAAATAAATAGCGAGCTGGGTGATACCATGAGTTGATAGATGGGAAGAATAAACACCCTCATCATAAATACGAGAAGGATAGCGTCATGGGTGTGCTCTGCGAACCCATCGTTTAGCAAAACATCACAAAACGTTTCTTGATATTACTAAGCCGCAAGGTTCAAACATTAAACCCGGCCATCAATAAATTTTGATATGGACCGTTTACGTCACTTTTAGCGGGAAATCAAAGTTGGCCGAAAAATACAGCTCCCCCTCCAGATTGATGGTTCTCTTTTTAATCACTACCACATATTATCCATACCATAAAAATATATAAAAAGGGGGCTAAGCCCCCCTCTCCTTATCAATGGATGGACTATCTCTTTAATTGGGTTGTCACCAACGCCCAGGGGCCACCTTTGGCGGGATCATCCCCTTGGGTCCACCATTTGGCCTGATAGACGGCGCCCTTGTAGCTCACCTTGCTGCCAGCGGTATAGACCTTGCTGGCATCCCAGGCAGGCTGACCATCAACAGGCGGATCAACCGGATCGACTGGGGCGGGATCGAGCTTGGCGACGATCCGCACTTTCGGCCAGTTGGCGTGGGAGCCGTAGAAGTTGGTCACGCACTTCTCGTAATCACCCGGCACCAGCGCAGAATAAGCGGTCTGAAAGCCCACCAGCTCGCACTCGAAGGAGTAACCACCCGGGCGATCCGGATAGTATTTCCAGTTGCCATCCCAGTTGGTGTAGAGCACGTCGGTAGCACCGTTGAGATTAAGGCTGCCATAGGGAGTCTGCTGCCAGCAGGTGTTCTTCTCATCCGCCTTGAGCGGGATCTGGTAGTGGTTGGCCAGCCCTTCCCAGTAGCGGATGCGATTGACAGGCTGCCCCTTTTCCTTGTTCTGCTCGCCGCACTCGATACCGCCGTTGATGACGTTGATGGTGGTACCAAAGCCGTAGCCGATACCGGCATCTACTTCCCGTTTGGAAGGTACCCAGGTGCGATCAATCACGTGCAGCATGGCCGGTTTTGGGGCCTGCGGGGTGAGGAAAAACCAGATGGCAGAAGCGAGGTTGAGCCAGGAGTCAGCCACCAGACCCGGGTTGTTGAGCAGCACGGAGGCATCGCCATCAAACATCGCCTCGGAGAAGGCACCGTAGTTGAAGTGGTAAGAAAGCTGCTTGGCGCCGCGGCCGAAATACCCCTGACCCGTGCTGCAGGGCCACTTCTTGTTCTGCCAGTCGTTCTGGCCGCAGCCTGTGGTATAGCCGGTCTGTCCCTCTGACCAGCCCATCTCCCGCACATGCACCAGCGCCTGCTGCCACTCCTCCAACCCCAGCGGGTTATCGGAGACGTTCTCCTTGGCAATATGGCCACCGGTCTCCTGAGAGAAGTGGGCAAAGGCGGTCACGATGGATTTTTTACAGATCGCATCAGAATCACGCCCGTCAGTATATTCGCCACAGAAGGCCGGGAATTTACCGATGGCTCGCAAGAAGCGGACATAAGTATATTCCGGCGCTGCCATCTGGGTTAAATATTCCCATTCAGATTGGGGAAATACCCGTTCAACCCGTTTTACGTTGTCAGGATTGCTTGCCAGACCCGGTTCAATGGCATCAACAATTTTATTGGACCGGGTGGCCAATGCCTTGGCCCATATTGCATACATGGGATTGGCCGTCTTGGCTTTTTCCATGGCAGCCAGATCTGGGGCCGCAATCACATATCCTCCCGCATTTTGCGGATCGGGTTGAATATTCATGGCTGCACTCATTGCGGCATAGCTTGGCAATGCGCAGGCGGCAGCGATCAGCCAGGCACAACGCTTGGATTTGAACATGTTTATCGTCCTTGTTTGAATTAATGCGTTCCAAGAGTAGGTGTTTCAACAACTAAATTCACGATGAGAATTAAGAAATAGGCAGAATTTGTGAGCCATTTCACCTTGTGATATTCAGTACAGCTGAAACAAAGAAAAAGAACCCAAACGAAAACTACATAGCGTGATCTGTCGCCCATTTTTAGAACAGTTGAGACGGCCAGATGACCTGCATACGGTCATTGTTCGTGATGAAAAAAATGGCTGACAGGCTCAAGCTGTCAGCCATCATCAATGTTCAAGAGAAATGCTCAAAATAGCCGGATGTCAGGCACGCACGGCACGGATCAGGATATTGCGCGGGGTCATGGGTTTGGCACAAAACTCCCCCACTTCGACCCGATAGCCCTGCTCTTGTAAAAAGAGCGCGCGATCCAGCGCCAGCCAGATCTCGAGGGGACGGCGAAACAGGTGGCGCACCAGCTCCATGCGGGCGACATCACCAAAGCGGCGCTCCCCGTGTTCCAACCAGGCGGGGTAGTCCAGCCCGGCGGGCAGCACAATCCCTTTGCGCTCTGCAGCCCAAACGCAGAATGCCTCGAAGGTGCCGGTCAGCAGGCTCTTTTGCATATTGGGCACCGGCAGATACTCATCCACCCCGCGCACCTGACGCTGCAGGCAGTCAAACCCGAGCCGCCACACCACTTCCTGCTCGCGCAGGCGGGCGATCCGCGCACCGCCAGTCACCGTCTCCTGTAGCGGCAACTTGAGATCCGCCTTGCTCAACACCAGCTCGCTGGCGCTGGCCGCGGCTGACAGCGGGCGATAGTGGCTGGTACGGATCAGGTGGTAACAACAGGGAGAGATGGTCACGCCGCTGGCACTGCGCTCGGCCACCCGCTCCAGCAGATGGGTGTGCAGCTCGCCGCAGGCATGGAGTGCCATAGCGTGATGTTCGGGGGCAATCAGCGCCGCCGACTTGGGGGCAAAGGCATCGGCGCAGGTAAAGGTCATATTGGCGCCATCCCGCTCGGCCAGCAGCCGACCTTCGTTACAAAGCTGCCCTTGCAACTCCAGACTGAGGATAGGAGCCTGTCGATGAAGTGACACCAGCCGCCCAAGATGCCCTTTGCCGGCACACCACTCCAGATAGGGGCCCTGATGGGCCGGCAAACAGGCGGTAAACGACTCGATCTGGGCCTTCTTGCGCCCCGGCATATGCAGCGCCATCTCCTTGCTGCAGGTGATGGGATCCGGGGTAAACGGGACAAGCTGGCTGAGTTGCTGCAGCTCGGCTCCCTCGGCAATCCAGGGGGCAAGCAGACTGCTGAGGGCGCCCATATCTGCATCGAGCTCTGCCAACTGGGTCTGCGTCAACCCATTGAGCAACGCCGCCAGTTCGGGCGCCTCATCGGCAAAGGCCATGGTCAGATGATGATATGGCTGATACTGCCACCAGCGTCGGTAGCGGGTGAGCAGTCGATCCAGGTGTTGAAAACGTTGAGCCAGCACGAATGCCCCTGCCTTGCAGTCAAAAAGGAGGCTCATTCTAGCGATCCCGCTTCAAATTGCACTCTCAATACCAAACGATCAGCGCCGCGCAACAGCACAGCCAACCTTGTGAGCCAGGGCAGACCTGACAAAGTGCGGGGTTTTATGCTATATTCCGCCCCCTCTTTCACGCGCCCCGCCCAACGCGGGTCGCTTTACCACTAGCTATGGGACCAACAACATGACCATCAACGCCATTCTGCAAGCGCGCGCGGGCGCCAAGTGTGAACTGTGCAGCGCCGAGCAGGCGCTGACCGCCTTCGTGGTGCCTCACTCCCCCGCCAGCGACGATGATCACAGCGTTGCTATCTGTGACACCTGCCGTGGTCAGCTGGAACAACCGGATACCCTGGTGGTCAACCACTGGCGTTGCCTGAGCGACAGCATGTGGAGCCAGGTGCCTGCGGTGCAGGTGATGGCATGGCGCCAGCTGAAAACACTCTCCGGTAAGGGTGAAGTGTGGGCTCAGGATCTGCTGGACATGATGTACATGGAAGACGAAGCCAAGGCCTGGGCTGAAGCTGGTATTGCTGACGAAGATGATGACAGCGTACCGACCGTTGACTCCAACGGCGCCGTGCTGCAAGAGGGCGACTCCGTTACCCTGATCAAGGATCTGGACGTGAAAGGCGCCGGTTTCACCGCCAAGCGCGGCACCCTGGTCAAGGGCATCCGTCTGACCAACAACCCGCTCCATATCGAAGGCAAGGTCAACGGCGTGCAGATCGTACTGGTGGCCGCCTACCTGAAAAAGGCCTAAGCCAGGTGCAATTGCGCTGCTGACAGAGCACAAGCACAACGAAAAAGGATGGCGTGACGCCATCCTTTTTTATATCCGCTTGCCGCAAGCGGCCAACCTGAGCCCATAACAGGCCAGCAAAAGCAACAAGGCGCATCCGGATGGACGCGCCTTGTTTACATGGCCGATGCCGTTAACCGGCAGCGGAAACGGTCACTCAGGAGGAGAGTTTGCCGTCCAGCTCGGCAATCTTGGCAGACCAGTAGGCCGGGCCGGTTTCGTGGATATTGTTGCCTTCGGAATCGACCGCTACGGTCACCGGCATATCTTCCACTTCAAACTCGTAGATCGCTTCCATGCCGAGATCGGCAAAGGCTACCACGCGCGCCTTCTTGATCGCCTTGGCAACCAGATAGGCGGCGCCGCCCACCGCCATCAGATAGACGGCCTTGTGCTGCTTGATGCTCTCGACGGTTTTCGGGCCGCGCTCGGATTTGCCGATCATGCCGATAAGGCCAGTTTCACCCAGCATCATATCGGTGAACTTGTCCATCCGGGTGGAGGTGGTGGGGCCAGCTGGGCCGACCACTTCGTCGCGCACCGCATCGACCGGGCCAACGTAATAGATAAAGCGGTTGGTGAAATCGACCCCTTCCGGCAGCCCTTCGCCACGGGCCAGCATGTCGGCGATACGCTTGTGGGCAGCATCGCGGCCGGTAAGGATCTTACCGGAGAGCAGTACGGTATCACCGCTCTTCCAGCTGGCCAGCTCGGCCTTGGTGATGCCATCGACGTTGACGCGGCGCACGTTGCCACCCGCTTCACGGGTGATCTCCGGCCAGTCGCTCAGTTTCGGCGGTGTCAGTTCGGCGGGGCCTGAACCATCCAGCTCGAAGTGAACGTGACGGGTCGCGGCGCAGTTGGGGATCATCACCACCGGCTTGGAGGCGGCGTGAGTCGGCGCAGATTTCACCTTCACATCCAGCACAGTAGTGAGACCACCCAGACCCTGGGCACCGATCCCCAGCTTGTTGACCTTGTCGTAGAGCTCGACCCGCAGCTTCTCTTCAGTGGTTTGCGGGCCACGGGCGATCAGCTCCTGAATGTCGATGTGCTCCATCAGGGCCTCTTTGGCCAGTACCGCCGCTTTCTCGGCGGTACCGCCGATGCCGATGCCCAGCATGCCGGGCGGGCACCAGCCTGCGCCCATGGTCGGCACGGTTTTCAGCACCCACTCGACGATATCGTCAGAGGGGTTGAGCATCACCATCTTGGATTTGTTCTCGGAGCCACCGCCTTTGGCCGCGATGCTCACTTCCACCTTGTTGCCGGGGATCATGTCGATATGCACCACGGCAGGGGCGTTGTCTTTGGTGTTTTTGCGACTGCCGGCCGGATCGGCCAGCACGGAGGCGCGCAGCGGGTTATCAGGATTGGTGTAGGCACGACGGGTCCCTTCGTCCACCATCTCCTGCACTGTCATGTCGCTGTCCCACTGGACTTGCATGCCAATTTTGACGAAACAGGTCACGATGCCGGTGTCCTGGCAGAGCGGGCGATGACCTTCGGCGGACATGCGGGAGTTGATCAGGATCTGGGCCAGCGCATCTTTGGCGGCCGGGTTGGCCTCACGGTCATACGCCGCTTTGGCAGCCTGAACAAAATCCAACGGGTGGTAATAGGAGATGTACTGGAGGGCATCTGCGATAGAATCGATGAAATCCTGTTTTTTTATAATGCTCATATCATCCTCACTGGTCCTTGTCTCTGCCACGGAGCAGGGCAAGGGCTTCCATATGATGGGCCGTGCTGACGTGCTGGCTAAAAACTATCAACCAGCAAAAAGCGAACGACACGGCAGTTTTTTCTTAAGTCACCGACACCTATGATACGCTTGCCCACCAGCACCGACTAGGGTTCGGGAACCAAACTGTTGCCTGTGTAACATAAAATGACGCCAACACTTCATATCCATCATCTAGACCATAGTGCTGAACTCCATCAGCTTTTTGCCCGCCTGCAACATCAGCCGTGGGCCATGTTGCTGGAATCGGCGGGACCAGTCGGCGCCGATAACGGCTTTGATATCATCACTGCCGATCCGCTGGCGACCCTCGAAACCCGCGGCGAGGTGACCACTCTGCGTGTCGGGGCGGATATCAGCGAACACAGCGAAGATCCCCTCGCCCTGCTGGCCCATACCCAGCAACAGCTGCTGGGGGAGCTGGATCTGTGCGCCACTCACCTGCCCTTTATTGGCGGCGCCCTCGGCCTGTTTGGCTATGATCTGGGCCGTCGCTTCGAGCGACTGCCAGTGCAGGCCGCCGCCGATATCGCGGTGCCGGACATGGCGGTGGGCATCTACGACTGGGCGCTGCTGCGCAATGTGGCGACCGGCGACTGGCAGCTGGTGCACTGGGGGGATAAAGCGGGCCTTGCCAACCGGCTGGCCTGGCTTGAACAGCAGCAGGCCAAACCGGCCCCCGCTTTTGCCTTGTTGGGGGCGTGGCAGAGCAATATGAGCCGCGCCGAGTATGGCGAGAAGTTTGCCCGCATTCAGGAATATCTCGCCGCGGGGGATTGCTACCAGATCAACCTGACCCAGCGTTTCAGCGCCCCCTATCAGGGGGATGAGTGGCAGGCCTATTGCCTGCTGGCAACCGCCAACAAGGCCCCCTTCTCAGCCTTTATCCGCCTGCCGGAGAGCGCGCTGCTGAGCCTCTCTCCCGAGCGGTTCCTGCTGCTTGATGGCCGTCATATCGAAACCAAACCCATCAAGGGCACTCGTCCGCGCCACCCTGATCCGACCATCGATCGGCAAGTCGCGCTGGAGCTGGCGCAGGCGGACAAGGACAGATCTGAGAATCTGATGATCGTTGATCTGCTGCGCAACGATATAGGTCGGGTCAGCCGGCCTGGCTCGGTCTGCGTGCCTCATCTCTTTGCGGTGGAGTCGTTTCCGGCGGTACATCATCTGGTCTCCACCATCCACGGTGAGCTGGATGCACGCTGGCAAGGAGTCGATCTGCTGCGCGCCTGTTTCCCGGGTGGCTCCATCACCGGCGCCCCCAAGATCCGCGCCATGGAGATCATCGAAGAGCTGGAGCCCCAGCGCCGCAACGCCTATTGCGGCAGCATCGGCTATCTCAGCCAGCATGGTCGGATGGATACCAGCATCTGCATTCGCACTTTGATCGCCGAAGCGGGTCACCTGCACTGCTGGGCCGGTGGCGGCATCATCGCCGACTCCGACGCCGACAGCGAATATCAGGAGACTTATGACAAAGTCGCCCGCATCCTTCCGCCCCTCTCGGCGCTGTAACCCTCCCCACCATCCAGGCAACACACAGGAGAGCTCCCCGCCATGGATCGCCACGAACTGCTGACCCGCTTCCAGTTGCAGCGACCCGCCCCGGCCCATCGCCTCGCCATTGGCGGGCTCAGTCCGGCTGCGGTATTGATCCCGGTGGTGATGCGCAATGAGGGGCTCAGCGTGTTACTGACCCGGCGCAGCCCACGGCTGCGTCATCATGGGGGGCAGATCAGCTTCCCCGGCGGGCGACAAGATCCCGGCGACGAAAACCTGATTGCCACGGCGCTGCGAGAGACCGAAGAGGAGCTCGGCATTCCGGCACGGCTGATTGAAGTGATCGGCACCCTCAACCCGCTCAATACGGTGTCACGATTCGAGATACTGCCGGTGCTGGGGCTGCTCGATGGTAACTATCCCCTCATCCTGAGTCCGGATGAGGTGGATCACGCCTTCGAAGTGCCGCTGACCCATCTGCTGGATCGGCGCAACCACATCCCCCTGACCCTTTCCAGAGGGGGGAAAGCACACACCATCTACTGGATCCCCTGGCAACAGCACTTTATCTGGGGGGCCACCGCCAGCATGATTAACCAGCTAGCCCAGCATCTCGCAAAATAACAATTTATCTACATTTGTCTGGGCGAGATTTAATCATTAACACTAAAATAACGTGCCAATTGATAAACAATAATTGAATTTTTCTTGTTTTGATCACATTTCCATAAGAAAGTGCGGTTTTTCGTGCCGTAAAGATGAATTTGATCAACATTTTTGATTAGAAAAACCGTATCCTTGCGCCGACTTAATAAGAACCACACATTCGGGGTGAGATAGATGTCAAACACAGTCACTGGCACGCAGGGAGTTGCGGCGTCAACAGAGCAAGGGATCCGCTCTACTCAAACCACTCGTTGGGAAAAACGCGACTCTACCTGGGTCATCAGTCTGTTCGGGACCGCAGTTGGCGCGGGGATCCTGTTCCTGCCGATCAACGCGGGTATGGGCGGTTTCTGGCCGCTGGTCGTCATGGCGCTGCTGGTAGGTCCCATGACCTATCTGGCACACCGTGGTCTGGCCCGCTTCGTGCTCTCCTCCAAAAAGCCAAATGCAGACATCACCGAAGTGGTGGAAGAGCACTTTGGCGTGGGTGCCGGTAAATTAATCACCCTGCTCTACTTCTTCGCCATCTACCCCATCGTGCTGATCTATGGCGTGGGTATCACCAACACCGTGGAAAGCTTTATGGTCAATCAGCTGCAGATGAGTGCCCCACCGCGCTGGATCCTCTCCATTGTGCTGATCATGGGCATGATGTCGGTAATGCTGGCCGGTGAAAAGCTGATGCTGAAAGTGACCGAGCTGCTGGTTTATCCGTTGATCGCCATTCTGGCCGGTATCTCTTTGTACCTGATCCCTGACTGGACCGGTGCTGCGCTGGAGCAAGTGCCCTCTGCCAAGGATTTCGCCACTACCCTGTGGCTGACCATCCCGGTACTGGTTTTCTCCTTCAACCACAGCCCGGCCATCTCCAGCTTCTCCCTGGCCCAGCGCCGCGACCACGGCGATCAGGCTGTCGAGAAAGCCGATGCCATCCTCAAGCGTACCGCCATGGTGCTGCTGGGCTTCGTGATGTTCTTCGTCTTCTCCTGCGTCATGAGCCTGACACCGGCCCAGCTGGCAGAAGCCAAGGCCCAGAACATCGCCGTGCTCTCCTATCTGGCGAACCAGCATGCCAGCCCCATCATCTCCTACTTCGGTCCGTTGGTTGCGTTCGTAGCCATCGTATCCTCCTTCTTCGGCCACTATCTGGGTGCCCGTGAAGGTCTGAAAGGGATGATCGTGCAGAACATGCGCAAGTCCGGCAAAGAGCCGAACGCCAAGAAAGTCGAGATGTTCATTATCGCCTTCTTCATCCTGACCCTGTGGGGCACTGCCATTGCCAACCCTTCCATCCTGGGCATGATTGAATCCTTGGGCGGCCCGATCATCGCTACCATCCTGTTCATCATGCCGATGTACGCCATCAAGCGCGTACCGGCTATGGCGAAATATCAGGGCCATATCAGCAACGTCTTCGTTGCAACCATGGGCATGATCGCCATCTCCGCCATCCTCTATCAGCTGGTCGGTTAATCCCCTACCTGCCGCTGATAGCAAAAAGCCAGCCGAACACTCGGCTGGCTTTTTTTATTGCGTTGTCCCGTCCTGAATATGGTTTACACCTTTCCCCCCAATAAATGGAGAACCCGATGGGACAAGGTGTGAAACGGACACAGCGCGATTACT